>JBOHFY010000017.1:0-11306 GCA_050699895.1 Pseudonocardiaceae bacterium | reverse complement strand
GTCCGGCCACGCGATGGGCGGTCGGGTCAGTCGAACTCGCCGGTACGGACGCCGGTGGTGAACGCGGCCCACTCGGCCGCAGCGAACACCAGCGCTGGGCCGGATCGGTCTTTGCTGTCTCGGACGGCGCGGTGCCCGCCGGGCAGGTCGGCGACCTCGACGCAGATGCCACCAGGATTGCTGTGGCTCGACGTTCGCCACTGGGCATTACTCAGGTCAGGCATCGGAACTTCTCACTTCCGGGTCTCCACTAACTTCGATAGCCAGGTCAGGCTCTGGTCGGCGGTGAGGGCCCGGCTGCGCAGCAGGGCCCACGCCTCCGCCAGCCGCTGGACGTCCCGCTGGTCATCCACGACACTCCCGCTGACGGTGTGCTCCTCGTAGCCGAACGGCGGCGCCACGTCGGGATCGAAGGTCAGCAGCGCGAACGAGCCCGCCGTGATGGCGCGCAGCCCGGCGGCGAAGGGCAGCACGTACAGCGTGACGTTGGGCCGCTGCGCCAGCTCGATGACGTGGGCCAGTTGTGCCGGGCCGATCTCGGCCTCGCCGAGGGCACGCTGGAACGCGGCCTCGGAGACCACGGTGGCGTAGTCCAGGGGCGCCTGCTCGTCGGTCAGCCGGGACTGCCGGCGCAGCCGGGCGGCCACCTGCTTGTCGAGGTCGGCGGGCTTGACTAGGTGCGTTGCCACCTCGTGGAGGCGTCGCGCGTACGCCTCGGTCTGCAGCAAGCCGGGGATCACTTCGCTTTCGAAGCTGCGCATGGTGGCGGCGTCGGTCTCCAGCTCGACATAGCGTTTGAGCCAGGTCGGCAGCCGGTAGGTGGACGTCCAGCCCCGTTTACTGGCCTGCTGGCGCAGTTCTTCGAGGTCCTTGTGTTCCTCGTCGCTGGCGCCGTAGAGGTCCAGGATCACCTTGAGCTCGGGCTTGCGGATGGAGTTGCGCCCGTTCTCGATGTGCCCGATCCGCGAGCGCGCGCAGTCGAGCAGGGCCGCGGCGTGTTCCATCGTGACGCCGGCGTCGTCGCGCAGCCTGCGGAGCTCGGCGCCGAGTTGCCTACGGCGCATGGTCGGCCCCAACGGTCGCATGCCGTGATCGTAGCCGCACAGTAGATCACCCTTTCTCGGCTTGATATTTGTAGCGCTACACATTACCCTCGAAGATGCGCGGCACGATGTAGTGCCGCGTGAACCGCCGCCCGGCCCGGGCACCGAACCGGGCCAGGGCGGCGCCACCACACCGAACGACAGGGAGATCGTGATGCGCGCACCCTCGGGGAGACGGGCCGAGCCCGCCCGACGCCGAACACCAGCCGCGGCGACCGACGTCCGCACGAGTGGTGCGGCCCACCTGGTCGAGGATGCGGCGATGGCGGCCGGCGGGGAGCTCTCCGCGCCCGAGGTGCTCCCGGCGAGCCTGACCCCGCCTAGCCACCACGCGTGTACCGACTGCGCTTGCTGGAGCTCCGCCTACGAGCGGGTGCTACTCGGTGGCATCTGAGGACGACTCACGCCACGGCGACGGCCGGGGACAGCCGGTGTCGCCGCTGGGCATCGGGCACAGCATCAGCCCGGGGGTGCCCTGTCCCGAGTTGGTGTTGGTGGGGGCCATGACCGACGGCAGTTATGTACTCGTCGCTCATCCCCAGTGCACGCCGACGGCCTTCGTTGCTCCCGGGGACGCCGGCCCCCTGCACCGAGCCCTGGAGATGGCGTTCGGAAACCCGACAGGCAGCCAGGGCAGCAGTTCCAGCGCCCGCGAGAGGCCTACGCGCTGATGCGGCGGGGGAGCGGCGCTCACCGATGCCCGCCAACGCGGGAACAATCTAGGCTGCGGCTGTGGAGCTGCCGAGATTTCCGGACCCGCACCCTGACAACCTGGCAGCCGCGCTGGCCCGAATTGAGCCCGACGATCTCGTTGTGGACATCGGCGGCTGGTGGAAGCCGCTCAACCGTGCCGACCACGTCGTGGACCTGCTGCCCTACCAGACGCGAGCAGGCGGTGGGCGGATCGGCCCAGGCACAGAACGCTACACACTGCGGACCTGGCACCAGTTCGACATCTGCGAGACGCCCTGGCCGTTCACCGACAGAGCCTTCGACTTCGCTTACTGCGGCCAGACCCTGGAGGATGTCCGGGACCCGATCGTGGTCTGTCAGGAGCTGGGTCGAGTGGCGCGGCGGGGTTATATCGAGGTTCCTTCGGTCTGGATCGAGTGCATCTACGACGTTGATGTCGGACCGCTCACGCACCGCTACCCGGGTTATGAGAAGCACCGGTGGATCGTGCTGCATGACGACGGGGAGCTGCTGTTCATCCCCAAGCAGGTCTGGCTCTGCTTGATCGAGTTCATCCCCCGGGACGTCTCCCTGCGGTGGCGGACTGACCAGCGCATCTGGACTACCGCCGTGCACTGGGAGAGCACTATTCAGGCGCGCGAGCTGGCATTCTCGGGGCAGGAGCGGATCATCCCGATGCTGCGGGAGTACTTCGAGGGGTTCGACTACAGCCCCTACCGGCCCAGCGAGTGACCCACGTCATCGCGCTGCGTTCCCTGGACGAGGCGCAGGACGCGGCGCGGGAGTGGGGATGCCTGCACGCGGACGGAGCCAGCGGCATCTTCACCTCACCGGCATGGTGCCTGGCAAGCTGGCGGGCCTTCCCTGACCTCGGCGCACCCCTGCTGTTGACCGCTCTGGACGGCGCGGGAGTGTTCCTGGGCACCCTGCCACTCACCAACGGCCCGCTCGGCCCGACCTGGGCAGGCAGCCCGCTGGGCGACGAGCATGACGTGCGGGTCCGCCGTGACCAGCCCGCGCTGGGTGTGGTCGCAGCATTGCTGAGGTCGGTTCCCCGGGTGGCTCAGCCCGGTGAGACCGCGCTGACAGATGTGCGGTCCGGTGGCCTGCTCACCCATGCCGCGATCAGCCGGCCTGGCAGCCCCGCCCCCGTGATGCACCTGAACTGCCCGGATCCGGAGTTCGGTGCCCTCGGCTGCCTTCCGGGGTGGTCGCGTGCGCGGCGGCGGGCGCTGCGCAGCGCGCGGCACAGACTGGAGGAATCAGGGAACGTCGTCGTGCAGCGCGTGGCCGACCACGCGACGCTCGCCGCCACCCTGCCCGCCTTCGCGCGCCTCCGGCTCGCCGCGTGGGCGGCTCGGGGACGCCTGCGCGAGCTCCCAGCCATGGATCGGCACCCGGGCTTCCCCGAGTTCCTCGCCGACGCCGGCAGCAATCTCGCCATGGAAGGGCGTTGCCTGCTCGGGCGCCTGAATCTCGATGGCGAACCGCTCGCGCAGGCACTGTTCTTCCGGTCCCCTGGCGTAGACCTGCTCTACATGAGCACCTACCAGCCGGCTGCGGCCCGATACAGCCCGAGCCACCTGCTGCTGGCCGAGACCGCCCAGATGGCCGTGGCCGATGGTGTTCGGGTCCTCGAACTGGGCCGAGGCGACGAGCCGTACAAGTTTGCCCTCGGGGCACAAGCCCGGTACCTCCGCAACGTCGTCCTGCCGCCGGTACGGTGACCAGCCATGGGGCATAACAAGCGGGGACCCGGCCCGGTGCGGCGGACGGGCGCGCCGGGTTTCTTCGCGACCACGCTGCCCGGACTCGGAAGGCTGCTTCGGCAGGAGATCGACGCGCACCCGGATCTCGAACCGGTCGATGAGCTCGGCAACGACGGCCGGGCCGACATCGTCTTCTTCCGCATGCACCGCGGTGCACAACCGGACTTCGCCACCATCCGACTCGCGGAGGACGTCTTCGTCACGCTCGCGCACACCGGCAGTGGCCCACCCCGGCGCGTCGCCGACGCGCTGGTGATCAGGGCCGACCTGGAACGCGGCCTGTCGGTGTGGACCCGGTTCGCCCGGCACCTGAAATCGTCGATGACCTACCGGGTGATCGCCCGGGTAGTCGATGAAAGCCGCTTCAAGCGCACCGAACTACGGGATGCCGTCACTGCCGTCGTGTCGACTCACCGGCCGCGATGGCGCGTGGAGGACCCGGCTGAGCTGGAGTTGTGGGTGCTCGAACACGAGCGGGCAACCTTCGTGGCCGGGCTACGACTGTCCGACAAGCGGATGCGTCAACACGGAGACGGCCGGGCCACCGAACGGCGTGGCGCGCTGCGCCCGGTGGTGGCCGCCGCGATGATCCGGCTGGCCGGCGAGTCCCCGGGACGCCTGCTGGACCCGTGTTGCGGCTCAGGAACGCTTCTGGAAGAGGCGCTCTCAGCGGGCTGGCAAGCAGCCGGGTCGGACCTGGATCCCGACCTGCCCCACGACGACGCCACATTCGACGCTGTGGTGTCGAACCTTCCGTTCGGGCGGCAGTTCCCGGTCCAAGACCCGGCACGCTGGCTGCGGCAAGCCTTACCCGAGATGGCCCGGGTCACGCGACCCGGTGGCCGAGTCGTGGTCCTCGTTCCGCCGCCCGTCCCCCGTGGACTGGGCGGTCTCGACCCAGCCAGTAGCTACCCGTTGCGACTGCTCGGTGTCTCCACCCGGATCTGGGTCTTCCACCGCGGCCAACCACGGGAAGCCAGCCCTGCACAGCATACCCAGGACACCGCTGCCGCGCGCTCGTGAGACCAAGAGTCACCCTGGTCTCCGCCGGTGCGGAGACGGATAATGCGGTGAGCAGCCGGATCGGCGCCTTCGCCCGAGGGCTCGCCCAGCGCGGCTGGGACGTCACGATCATCGGCCCGCCGCTCCCGCCCACCACCCTGGTGGACCGGCTCCTCGGGCACACGCCCGCAGTGCTGCGCTCGGTGTTGGAAAGCGCCGGAGTCGAAGGTGACGTCCGGCCGGCAGCGGGATGGTGCGCGCAGCACGCGCTGCGGAGTGTGACTACTGACGTGGCCGTTGTCTCGGTACCGCCGTTCTCCCTGCTCTGGGCCGCCGCAGTCACGCTGGACCCGCGGATTCCCCTCGTCGTGGACTACCGCGACCCGTGGAGCGCCCGCCACCAACCGCCGCCGCTCGCCCAAGCGACCAGGATGATAGAGCGACACGCGCTTCGGCGAGCCGCCGCGGTCAGCTGCGCAGGTGGGCCCATACTCGGCGACCTGCTCATCCACCACCTGCGGCTCACACCGAACCGCGTGATCGCCGTACCCAACGGCTTCGACCCCGCCGACATTCAAGGTCTGCCCGCTGTCCCGGTCCGCCCGGAACGCAACGGGCAACCACTGGACCTCGTGATGAACGGCTACTGGTATGGACGCAACGGCCCCGGCATCCTCCTCGACGCGCTGAAACATGTTGGCCCATCAGTCGCCGAACTCTCCGTCATCGGCGGTGTCTCACCACCCATCGCGGCCCAACTGCACCGGGCCACCGGGCGTCCGCTCAGCCTCCAAACCGCAAGATCACGCCGAGAGCTCTACGAACGACTCCATCAAGCCGACGCCGCATTCGTCACCACTGACCCCGCCAGCGCCGTCGAGTCCCGCATCCCCGCAAAGGTCTACGACTATCTCGCGACAGGCGTTCCCGTCATCGCGATCTGCCCACCCGGCGCGGCACTGCTCCAGATCCCCGAGGCGCAACGCTTCCACCATGTCGACCACCGCGACGTCAATGGCCTCACCACGCTGCTCCGCGGCACTATGCGAGACCGCACCGCCCTACGCCCCGGGATACTCCGCGCCGGACCCACGCGGGAGCAGGGTGTCATGATGCTCGACACCCTGCTCCACCGCCTAGCACAGCGACATAGGTTGTGCACTTAGTGGAATGCCACAACTCACACCCGGGAAGTTAACGTCGTGTGATGTCGTCCTCCGCGCGCCCGACTGTTGTGTTCCTGACGCACCACCTGCCGTGGCCGGCCCGCAGCGGAGGTCGCGTCCGTGAGGCTCAGCTCCTGCAACGGCTTTCCGCCCGCTTCGACATTGAGGTTGTGGCCGTGTCCACAGTGCCCGAGTTCGATCGCCGCCATGCTGGGGAAGCAACTCGTCATGGCGTACATGCCCGGGTATTCGCTGCCAGAGCCGGTAGCGATGACAAGGCTGGGCCGCTCACCCGGCGGCACGCCGCACCCGCGGCACGCGACTACCTGGCCCACCGCCTTCGGCACGGCGCGATGGTCGTGCATGTGGAAGGCCACTATCTGCTCAGACTGTTACCCGAATGGGTTCGGCCCACGGTGCTGCTGGTTGAGCACAACGTGGAGTCCGCGTTGTTCGAGCAGCGGGCGGCGCAGTGCCCGGAACCACCTGAGCGTGCCAAGCTGGTTCGGGAGGGCGTTCGCACACGTCGTGACGAGCTGGCCGCCTGGCGTCGGGTTCGTATCGTCGGGGCGGTCACCGACGAGGACGCAGACGCGATCAGGTCTGCGGTGCCCGACGCAGACGTGCGGTGCCTGCCCAATGGCGCCGACCATCTCAGTACGGAGTCGGGCACTCTTGACCCAGCCCGGCGTGAGTCGGCCCGGCTGTTGTTCGTCGCTGATCTGGGATACGAGCCGAACCTGCGCGCCGCCCGGCTGCTTGTCGTGGAGATCTTTCCCAGAGTTCTGCGCCGCTGTCCCGACGCCACCTTGGCGATCGTGGGATCTGACCCACCTGTGGGGTTAGTGAAAGCCGCTAGTCACGAGCCTCGCGTGACGGTGACGGGCTGGGTCCCCGATGTGGCTCCCTGGCTCGATGCAGCCCACGTGGTGGTGTGCCCGCTCACGGTGGGAGGTGGGATCAAGGTGAAAGTCCTGGAAGCGCTCGCCCGTGGCTGCGCGGTCGTCGCTACATCGATCGTGCTGCAGGGTTTACGGCATCTGCCACCCGCTGCCGTGGTGGAATGCTCCGGCCCACAGGCCCTCGCCGATGCCTGCGCCCGCCTCCTCGCCTGCCCTCAGGAACGCCACCGGCAGCGTGCCCGGGCAGCTCAGGCCGCCCGGCAGCTGCCCTCATGGGACCTGGCCGCAGACATACTGGCCGGCACCTGGAGTGAGCTCGCCGTCACCGTCGCGTCAACCACCCCGCGGGCGTGACCACCACCTGGCACTTTCTCTCGGTTCACCGAGTGCTGCATGTCATCGTGCCGCAGCGGGAAGGCGCTATTAGTGGCGCAGACCTGCACGTTCTGGACTTAGCAGCAGCTCAGCAACAAGCCGGCAGTTGCCGGCCCCTGATCCTGGCTCCCCGCGCTGCCCGCGACTACCTGCAACGGCTGCGTGAATCCGATCTTGAGGTGCTCAACCCGGGTCTGTTCCGCCTCGACCGCTACATCGGCCTACCCCGACAGCGTGGTATCACGCTCATCCATACCCACGGATACGAGGCGAACTACCTCGTGGCCGTGATGCGCGCGATGTCCCGCCGCTGGCGTCGGATTCCCCTCGTGGTGACCGCACACGGCTGGATCGAGACCACGCCACGGCTACGCCTGCAATCCCGACTTGACCGGCGCTGCGGCAGACTCGCCGAGGTGCGGATAGCCACTGCGGCCCGGCACGCATCCAAGCTCTACGCCGACCGGGGCGTGGTGATGGTCATACCCAATGGCGTGCCCGATCCAGCGCCTCTACCTGTCCCACGGGATGCTCGAGGAGCTATCAGGGAGTCTCTCGGTGTCCCACCACATGCCACGATCATCGGCAGCGTGGGCCGGCTCTCCGCTGAGAAGCGGGTGGACCTTGTGCTCGTCGCCGCCCAACAGTTGGCGCCAGACCATCCGGACATCCATGTGCTCATAGTGGGCGGCGGAGAGCAGCGCGCCGAGCTGGAGGCGCTCGCCGAGCGGCTGGGCCTGCGCCGGAGAACCACGTTCACCGGTCTATTGCGGGATGTGACGCCCGCACTGATCGCGATGAATGTGCTCGTCCAGCCCTCCGACACCGAGGGGACGCCACGCAGCGTGCTGGAGGCAATGGCACATCACCTCCCAGTCGTGGCCACCGACGTCGGGGACGTCGCGGACCTGCTCGACCACGGCCGCTGCGGTGAACTCGTACCAACCGGCGACGCCGGCCTGCTCGCCCATGCCATCTGGCGTCTGCTCGCCGACCCAGCTCGCGCTCGGCAGTTCACCCGATGCGCCCGGTCCCGTTATGAAATGTGGTACACCATTGACATCATGCGCCGCCGTGTCGAGAAGGCCTACCGGAGCGCTTACGCGCACAGGTGTCCACGATGAACACCGTGCGGCGGGTGCTCGCGGTCTCGCCCCATCTCGATGATGCTGCGCTCTCGGCCGGGGCGACGCTGGCCGACTTTGCCGTTCACGGTGCCGATGTTGAGGTTTGCACCGTGTTCGCCGGAACCCCGGGCGAGCCGGTGTCCTCGGTCGCCCGCGCTTTCCACGCGAGGTGCGGTCTCCCCGCAAACGCATCAGCGGTCACGCGGCGCATTGAGGAGGACCGCGCGGCGATGGATCAGCTCGGCGCCCGCGCTCACTACTGCGGGTTTCTCGACTTTATCTACCGGCGAGCACCCGATGGCCGCCCGCTCTGCGGGCACGACCAGGCCATGTTCGACGACCTGCCCCTCGAGCTGGATGGCCTGCTCGGCGAGGTCTCCCGCGAAGTCGGCCGCGTCGTCGCCGCCCTGGCCCCGGACCTCGTGCTGACCTGCGCCGCGGTCGGCGACCACGTCGACCACCGGCTGACCAGGGCCGCCGTCCTGGACGCCGTCACCACGGTGCCGATCTTGCTGTGGGAGGATCTTCCCTACGCCATCGGTCGGCCATCCCTAGCGCCGCCGCCTCTGGCACCGACCACCTCGTGCGAGGCATGGGAACGCAAGTGGCGCGCCGTCGCCTGCTACCCCACCCAGATTCACATGCTCTGGCCCACGGGCACCGACTGGGCCGCCGAACTGCGCACGCACGCCCAGGCCCGAGGCGACGGACATCCCGTGGAGCTGATGGTCCCGCCGACCTCCAGGCCTCTGGACTGCGGGCACTGACGTCGGTTTCCTGCGCGGTCCCGACGGTGGGTCCTGCGTTACCCTTTGGCAGTGGAGTGGACCGCAGCGACGATTCGTCGGTTTCGTGAGGTGGGGTTGTGCCTGCCGCGGGATAAGTTCGCCAAGGAGCTGGGGTTCGCGAAGCGGACGATCGGCAACGCCGAGCGCGGCATCCACTCGCCGAGCCTGGGGCTGCGCCGCGCGCTGGATGAGGCGTTGGAGAAGGCCACCGACGCCCAACGTGACCGTTTCCTCGCTCATGGCCTCCCTACCGGGCCGGACTCGCGTGCGGACTCCCTTCCCCTCTCGCCACGTAGGGCGGGCACCGACGCTGTGCCACCGCTCACGGAGCTGGCCGGCCTTCTGCTGGCTCACGTGGCAGCGACCTCGGCCGGAACCGCCGGCCCACCCTCTGATCGGGAAGCCCATGTTCACCAACTCGCTGACTATCTCCGTGCCTGGGTGGCCGGCGTGAACCGCCGCGACCTGCTGCGCCTCCTGCCGGGTGCTACCGTGGTCGGGTACCCGTTCGCGGCGAGGGCCGAGCCTGAGGCGACGCTTGGTCTCGACATCCACCCGGTCGAGCACTTCCAGCAGATGAAAAAAATGCTCATGGACAACGACAACACGTTCGGGGCGCGTAGTGTAGTTCTGTTGGTGCAAGAACAGATTGGTGCTCTTCAGCGGCTCCGGCGAGGCTATCAAGGGGCTGACCGGAGGGAGCTGCTGCGCGTTCAAACCCAGTTCGCTGAACTCTGTGGATGGCTCTACCAGGATCTCGGGGATTACCGGGCGGCGGCTTACTGGTCTGGTCGTGCGCTTGAATGGGCACACATGTGCGATGACCACGATGCGATCGCCTACATCTTGGCTCGCAAGAGTCACCTGGCCGCTGATATGGGGGATCCAGTGGAAGCGGTCGACGCGGCCGAGGCCGCCTTGACCATGGTACCTCGGGCTTCGATCCGGGTAGTGACCATTGCCACAACATTCGCGGCCCAAGGTCATGCCCTCAAGGGGGATAGGACGAATTGTGAACGCTCCTGTGATGCGGCCCAGAGCCTGCTTGCGCAGCGCGAGGCGGACCCGGATTCTCCGTGGGCGCGTATAGTTGATCATTCGTATGTCGAAGTGTATCGCGCTCGCGGCCTGACATTTCTTGGCGAGTATGGCGCGGCGATTGATTCGTTTCGGAACGGTATCTCCGGCCTGCCTCCCGGGTTCCGTCGGGATCGCGGAGTATATCTGGCGCGGGAAGCGGTCGCCCACGTAGGTCATGGTGATGTGGAGCAGGCTTCCGCGGTCGGTCTGCAGGCGCTGGCCATTGGTGCCGAGACTGGATCCGCACGCATCATCGGAGAGCTCAAGCACCTAGCTGCCGCGCTGGGGAAGTTCCCATCAAGCACGGGTGCGGTGGATTTTCATGACGCCGTGAACGCGACGTTCTCGCCGTGGGAGCTTGCGGGCCACACGGTCGGGAGAACAGGAGAATAGATGGCTCGGCCGGCTCCGGTGGATTATGAGTGGATGCGGGTGGCCATAGGGCTGGCCTACCAGTGCCCGCCGAGTCCCGGCGCATTCTCGGTGGGGGCGGTCATCGTCGACCGGAACGGGGAGGAGATCAGCCGGGGATACTCCCGGGAGACCGACGGCCAGGTGCACGCTGAAGAGTCGGCGCTGGCGAAACTGGCACAGGACGACCCATGCTTGAGGGCAGCCACGATCTACAGCACGCTGGAGCCCTGCTCGCAACGAAAATCACGGCCGCGTACTTGCACCCAGCTCATTCTCGCGGCGAGAATTCCTCGGGTCGTCATGGCCTGGCGAGAGCCCAGTCTCTTCGTCGCGGATTGCCGGGGATATGAATTGCTCGCCGATGCCGGCGTGGCGGTGGTGGAAATTCCCGATCTAGCCCACGAGGCTCGAGCGCCTAACACTCACCTTTCACCTGGGCCGTGAACAGCGCACGCGGGAGGCTGGGGTCCACGAGGTGCGGGGTGGGCAGTAGTGTCCCGTGGCCATGGGGTGGATGAGCGCTGGGTGGATGAGGCGATCAGGGGTGCGGCGCGCGGTCGTGCTCGTCGCGGGCGCCACGGTGTTCGGCGCCACGGTGCTGCTCGCGGGCTGCGGTGGTCGTGGCGGTGGAGCCAGTGGTGGTCAGCGCCAGACGGGGTTAGCCTTCGCCGCGTGCGAGGCGAGTCCGAACACCTGCAACTCGGCGCGGCCTGGCACGCTGCGGCAAGGTGGCCAGCTCACCTTCGCCATCGAGAAGAACGTCGCGAACTGGAACCTGCTGTCCAACGAGGGCAACGTGTTCGACATCAGCGAGGTTCTCAAGGCCGTGTTGCCCTATACGTTCGTCACCCAGCCGGACCTCACCGTGGCGATGAGCAGCACTCTGC
>JBOHFY010000016.1:0-4496 GCA_050699895.1 Pseudonocardiaceae bacterium | reverse complement strand
ATCCCGACGTCGGGATAACCCCTTCCACGAGGTCAAGCTGGTCACCGACGCCCTGGACGTGGTGCGGCGGCAGGTGTGGCGGTCCGCCCGGAAGCTGCGGGATCAGGGTATCGCGAAGAGATCGGTTTATTGGCAGTTGACCAGCAAGCTAACCGTATCTACGTCGGCCACGCCTACTATCAAACAGTATTCGTGATTGACGGGTCCACGAACGGGATCGTCGCTGAGATCGACACCAAAGAATTGGACTGGTCGCCCTTGTCCGTCGCAATTAATCCTGCCGCGAACAAGGTCTATGTCGGCTCTGATGATGAGACTAACCGTGTGGCGGTATTCGACGCCCCATCCCCCCAGCGGCAGAGCTGAAAGGCCGATTCCACCTCTTTCCAGGGATTACGACGAGGGCTCTTCGCTGTTTCACCCGGGTTCATGCTGGGGCACAAGCCCAGCGCGGTAAGGTGGTATGGGGTCGCCCCTATAGGTGATCTTATGGAATTCGGGACGAGAGCGGGAAAAATTGGGGGAGGTTACGCGGGGCACTGTCAGGTTGACGCAGCTGGGGTGTGCCGGGCTGTCCTGGGGACCAGGATGTGGCTATTCGGTGGCCTGAGTCAGGCGGCGGTGGCAGGCTGGATCTGTTCCTGCGGGCACTGTTGCGTTGGCGGATGACCGGCTGGGGGGCAGGCTGTGCTGATGCGTCGTCGCCATCGTCGAGTGCCTGCGCCGGGGTCCAGCTTCGCTGGGTTCCGGTTCCCCCGTGATGTCATCGTGCTGGCGGTGCGCTGGTACCTACGCTACGGCCTGTCCTACCGCGACGTGGAAGAACTGCTCGCTGAGCGCGGCATCACCGTCGACCACGTCACAATCCATCGTTGGGTGCAGCGGTTCACGCCACTGGTGATCGACGCGGCGCGGCCCTGCCGGCACGCCCCGGGAGATCGCTGGTTCGTCGACGAGACCTACCTCAAGACCGCTGGGCGGTGAGTCTACCTGTACCGGGCGATCGACCAGTTCGGGCAGGTCATCGACGTGCTGGTGTCGCGGAAGCGGGATCTGGTGGCCACCCGCCAATTCTTCACCCGCGCGCTGCGGCACGGCACACCTCCCACCGAGGTGACCACCGACCGGGCACAGGCTTACCCACGGGTACTGAATGAGCCGTTGCCCGCCGCCTGCCATGCCAGGGAGAAGTACGCAAATAATCCGATCGAATCCGATCATGGCCGGGTGAAGTCCCGGCTGCGACCGATGCGCGGTCTCACACGGCTCCAGTCAGCACGAGTGATCACCACAGGGCATGCGTTCGCCCAGAACATCCGCCGCGGATACTACGAACTTGGGACCGAGGAACCCACGACACCGCGGGTGATGGCTGCCTTCACCGAGCTGGCCCTGGCCATCTGACCCCGACCACGCGGAAACAGATCCAGCCTGCCACCGCCTCGCACAACGCAACAGTGCCGCTGGCAGGTGCTGCGGACCGGCACCCCGCTTCGGCTGATGGCGCAGAACCAGGAGGTCAGGCCGATCCCGCTGGCCGCCGCGCACGTGGCAACGGGCCTGCAAGTCCCCCCGGTCTCCTTGTCGAACCTGCTCGGCATCGCGCCATCCTTCCCAACTTGGGAGGAGTGCACGAAACCCGGGATGGTTCACAATTCCTCTCCTGCTGTGAGTGGTTGCCTGAATATGCAGGACGACCTCGCCTAGCCGCTGGAGTGCTGACCATTCCGTATGGCGTATGGCTGTCGGCTGAGTCTACTCCTTATGGCTGCACCCACATGGCTGTACCCATCCGACCTTTTTCACAACGTCTTTGGTCTTCTCGAGGGAGCAGCCTGCTCTCAAGGGGTACGCCGTACCGCAGCCGATCAGTAGTGCGGTGCTCTGCGTTCCGTTGAACCACGACGATACGGCCTTGCTCATGGTCAACTTGCTGAGGTCAACGTCGTGACCGGCTTTAATCCCGTAGGCAGGACGGTGGCAGTGGGGATCACGGTACAGGCAAAGTGTCCTCGGAGGACATTTCTGACCGTCGTGAAGCTTGGCCACGCCGGGCGGAAGATCCCGATCGTAGGCCTGCTCGCCCATGACGTAGGTCGCTTTGACGACGCGATCGTCTCCTAGGGTCATGAGGGCGAAGAGCTTCTCGTGCCAGATGCTCCATCGCGTCCTTGGGTTCCCTTTCTCGTCGTGTGGCTCGACCTGCTCGAGTCTCCTCTTGATCACTGGGGTGGCGGCGAGGTCGAGGACGATAAAGTCTGCGGCGTTGCCGGGCTGAAGTGATCCAATCGGTGCGTGGATATTGAGATCACCTGTTTTCTGGTCGAGGTACAATGCTGTCGCGCCCCCGAGCGTGGCGAGGTAGAACGCGCGCCATGCGGTTAGCTTCGGATAACACTTCAGCGTGAAGTCTTCAATTTCCTGCGATTTGCATGTTTTCCGTGATGTACATATTTGGTATATTACCTGTGATTTATAGGAGGCACCCATCGTGGTGAGCAGTGAGTAACTGGTTCCGCCGCCACAGTCCGTACCCATCCCGACGCGAATATGTTTCGCTAGGGCGTCACCCAGATTGAACACACCGCTCCCAAGAAAAAGGTTCGACGTGGGGCAGTGCGCGATCGACGCGCCGGCGCTGCCGAGGTTCCACCGATCACGGTCGTTGATCGCAATGCAGTGACCGAATATGGTCCGTGGGCCAACCAAACCATAGTAACGGTAGACGTCCGCATAGGTTTGCACCGTGTCGTCAGGACCATCCCCACCAGGAACACGAAGACCCTCAATGTCCTTGAACACATTTAACGTTTTAATGTATTCTTCCTCTTCCTGGTTCTCGGAGAGATGCGTGTGCATCCACAGTGGCATACCATTGATCTTCTCCTTGTAAAGTTTGGCTGCCGCTTTGAGCATCTCGCCGGTACAGCCGATCGCGAACCGCGGGTTGACCGAATATAGCTGCCTACCCTGTCCATGCCATCTATTAGCAAGATTTCGGGAGGAGTTTATTGCGTCTTCAACGTTCTTGTCGCGGAGATCCTCGGGTATATCCTGGCCGTCCATCAACGTCTTACCAGCAAGCATACGCATATTGAGCTCGTTAGCCGCCTCGAAGAATATTTCTGCCGAGCGAGCAGGCTGGGTGCAATGAACACTCGCAGTAGTTGTCCCATTGGCAAGCAGAGTGTCCAAGAAGAATTTGGCGACCGCTTGACAATGGTCGATGTCTTTAAATCTCTTTTCGGTGGGATAAATGTAATCTTTAAGCCATTGTAGAACCTGTTCACCGAACGCGGCGATCGCATCCATTTGTACATAGTGTACATGAGTGTCAACGAAACCAGCCATGATGACATGGCCGCCGTAGTCGTATGTATTGTAGTTTTCCTTATTGCTGCCGTCCGGCTCTACTTTTAGAATTATTCTGTCGCCCGGGTCGCCCGTCAAGACGAGCAACCCGGGATCGTAGAGTTTCACATTCGTTGGATATTCCGGGTCTGTCCCTGGATCACCCGTAAAGGTCAGAATCGTACCAAGATAGGCATCCGCCTTACTCGGGTCGTACACGCCACAAAGTCGAGCTGTCGGGGAATTTGCTTGGACAACGAGATCCCCATTTTCATCCATGATTGAACACCCCTTGTCCGTTGAGGATACGGCGCCACCTACCGCCACAGCCAGCTCGGATCATCACCGCCCTACTCACCCTGCACGATCAGGTCATCGGCCCCATCGGCCTCCCCGTAGTTTAAAAGTACTCATCATGCCCCCTTACTTTGCTGATACCCCGCTGATACCCCGCGTGAGACGGTGTTCACTCTAGAGCGATACTGGAAGTAACTAAACTCG
This sequence comes from Pseudonocardiaceae bacterium, assembly GCA_050699895.1. GTDB lineage: Bacteria > Actinomycetota > Actinomycetes > Mycobacteriales > Pseudonocardiaceae. Next base: position 644 of record JBOHFY010000016.1, on the reverse strand, counting down.
GGTAGATTGTGCAGAATAGGCCGCTTGGTGTCAAGTGGTGGGTGCGCCACCAGTCTTGACTAGGAACTGGTTGAGGACTTCGGTTGGTTTCAGCCAGTTGAGTGTCTGCCGTGGACGGTTGTTGAGTTCGTCGGCGACGGCGTCGAGTTCGGCTTGCGTGTAGGTTGACAGGTCGGTTCCTTTGGGGAAATATTGGCGCAGGAGTCCGTTGGTGTTTTCGTTGGTGCCGCGTTGCCAGGGTGAGTGTGGATCGCAGAAATAGACGTCGATTCCGGTCTGGACGGTGAAATTCGCGTGGTCAGCCATCTCTTTTCCCTGGTCCCAGGTCACGCTGTTGCGGAGGAAGTCGGGAAGGGTCTCCATCTTTCGGGCCAGGAGCGCGGTGACACGCTCAGCGGTCCGGATCATAGGGAATCCGGACAAGCATGACATACCGGCTCGCACGCTCGACGAGGGTGGCGACCTGAGACTTGCCGCCCTTGCCAATGATGAGATCTCCCTCCCAAAATCCGGGAACCGCACGATCCTCGGCTTCGACCGGGCGTTCGCTGATGTTGACCATGTCCCGGATCTTTCCCCTGGCCACGGCCGTCCGCGACCTGCTGACCCGGCGCGTGCGGCCCTGCCGCAGGGCGATCTTGAGC
>JBOHFY010000015.1:0-7079 GCA_050699895.1 Pseudonocardiaceae bacterium | reverse complement strand
AATCTGCCTTCTGGTCGGCCTGCTGGGGTACGTCAAGCTCGAAGCGCGTACGTACCTGCCGCGCGAACTATGGCTCCGCTGTGGCGATTTCACTCCACCTAGTCATGTGTCTTCCTTATCAACGTAGACAGCTCGCGGTTGCGGTGTCACACCCGGCGGGGCTGTGTGGGGAGGATAGGGCGGCGGAGGGCATCGACGTTGAGGCGTTCCCTGAGTGAGGTGAGGACGCCGGCTGCCTCCAGGTAGTTGCCGACCACGTAGACTTCTGGCTGATGGGGGTCTCGGCTTTCCACGATGTCGTCGAGGCACAGTGGGCTGATGGTGGAGTTTTCCGTCACCAGCACGAGGGGAATCCGCTGCGCGAGCGCGGCGAAGGCGGGGATGCCGCCTACCGCGCTGGCGGGGAGCACGATCGCGCCGACGTCTTCGAGTGTCAGCCGTGCACTGCCGGGAAGCGTCGGTCCGTCAGCTGGTACGGGTTGGGGGGCGGCGGACAGCCCGCGCAGCACCGAGCAGAGATAGGTCATCGAGATGACCTCTGCCCCGTCGCGCGGATCGACGATTCCCTCGACTCGCGTGTTGTCCCAGGATGTGAGCATGGGCGCGTGGGCCACGGGTAGCCCGCTCATCGTGGTCACCGCGTGGGTGAGCACAGCTTCGGCGCCACCCCAGGGATTGGCCAGGGGTTTGCCGGAGTAGTAGTCACTGCGCAGTTCCCGGCTCACGTCGATCTCGCTGGTGATGGCCAGGGCGTCGACGCACTGCTCCGCCTTTCGCACGACGTCGAATACCCCGTCGAGACCGGTGATATCGCCCAGTGCTCGCCCCGAGTCGCTGTAGAAGACCCGCGCGCGGAACGGCTTCTCGGACACCCACACCGGGTCGATCGCGAGCCCGCCCACGGTCCGGCAGGCATGGATAGCGTTGATGACGTTGTCGAGGAGATCCGTGGTGTGGGGCTTGTCGATCAGCACGCCCAGTCGTCGTGTCTGTCCGGGCAGAAGGTGAATCTGTCCGATCAGGAAGCGGCTCAGGAGGTTCCCTTCGAGGTACAGAACATTCTCGCGCGCCCAGTACAGGTCGGACGCGGTGACGACGTTCGGGTGGGTCAGCAGGTAGTCGCACGTCGAGGCGAGCAGGTTGGTGGCCGGTGTCGCGTCACCGGCGAACCCACCGATCTCGGCGCGGATTCCGGTGGGCACGACATGCAGGGCGACGAAGCGTTCTGTTCGTTCCCGGCGGCGCGGTCGGAATTCCCAGAGAGAGCCCCATTTCTGCGGGCCGAGGTCGGCTCCGCGCAGCACAGTAAGCTCGAAAGTAAGCTGACCGGCGGAGAGTTTGACGAGTACCAGGCGTAAAGGTATATCATCTGGTTCGCAGCGAGCGGAGACGAGCTCTGCCACGACGGGCCAGGTGAGGCTCTGTGACGGTTTCGGGACGTCGATGACCTTATGCTCGATCGACGGCATTTGTCCTCCACAAGTCGCGATAGTGGGAGAACTCTGGGCCTTTCAGCGCGATGAGGTCTCCGGACTGGGTGATCCGGTACAGGGATGGCCACAGGACACCCGCGAACGGAGCCACACGGGCCAACGCATAACCACCGAGTTGGTGGAGGAACAGTGGCTGCCCGATCTCCAGCGGGCGGTGGAAGCGATACCGCCCGAAGATGTCACCAGCGAGCGGGGTGCAGCCCACAACGTCGTATTCGTACCCTCCCTCAGCCACGACTTCGTTGCCAGGTGCGTACAGGGGGGGAACCCAGGAGTACTCGAAGGTCTCCGGGGCGTGACCGACGTGCGAATCAACTACCGCGACCATCCCGAGTCCCGAGTCGATCACATCGGTCACCCGTGTGACGAGGAGGGCGGCGTCGGCGATGATCCCCGAGCCAGGCTCGGTAAAAATTGATTGCACCCCAGCCGCGCGGAGCTTGCCGATGAGAGTGCAGAATTCGTCGAGACCGTCACCCAGGCTCGGCCGCAACCATCCACCGCCGATATTGACGTACTCCAGGTCGGCGAGCAGCGGCGCCGCCACCCGCATGAGCCACTCCAGGCTAGTGACTGTCCCTTCGTAGCTGGACGAATCACCACCGATGTGGAAGTGCAAGCCCGAGATGGGAGGGTCGCTGACCTCGCAGACCCATTTCTCGAATAATACCGGCGGAACACCGAGCTTTGATCTGGGTCGCGTCGGGTCATAGCGTATATCTGCGGCTACTGAGTGACCCGTGTTCACTCGAAGCCCAAGCCGAGGCCGTGGGCCCGACGTGTTGGTGTGGAGCCACTCCAGCATCGACAGTGAGTTGATGTTGACATAGTCGGCCACGTTGGCCACGACGCCCCAGTTACGGGCCGACATGCCGGGGCCCGTGAAGTGGAGTGGTACGGCCCCGCCGAGTATCTCCCTGACGAGCAGCGCTTCCCCCGGCGAGGACACGTCGATTCCGGCAGTGCGTTGGGCGCACGCACGCACCACGAAGTCCAATGTGCATGGTTTTGCGGAATACAGCAGATCAACGCTGAGGGGAGTGAGGAAACCCAGGTATTCATCAAGGTTGGCTTCGAGGACGGCATCGACATACACAAACGCCGGGGTGTCAACTCGCGCCAGATCCGAGACAAAACTCCGCTCAAGGTACTGGTTGAGGTCGTTGAGCCGCTCTTCGTCGTTTACTCCGGTACGAATCACGTATTCCCCCCATCTCTTTTTCAGCTCCTGTCGGCGGAGGGGTGGTCGCTCTATGTCTCTCTCCTGCCGACGGCACCGCACGATCACCTGATCGCCTGGCGGTGTCGTCTGGGCACCGTCCACTGTTCTGCTCGGCGGATCACTGGGCTGGGGACAGTATCACCGATTCGATTTATCCCCAGGTAGGTCTTCGCTCACCTAGTTCTCGCGGCGGCCTACCTAGCGACAAAAAGTCACGTAGGATCTCGATGTTGACTACTTATGGCGGATGTCATACAAAGCTTGGCCTGCTGCCATCCAGCTCGTATTTTCGCTGGTGAGCACCCCTGCTCGCCGGTTGAGCGTCGGTGTGGGGAGGTCTGTGGCGCGGCGCATACCGGGGATTTGCGCGGCCCGGCTGCGGTCAATCGGGCGTAACGGCTTGTGTTCTATGCGTAGTAATCGGGTGACAGATACGTAAGCTATCCGGTGTTGTTACTGAAGACTGCGCCAAGTTTACCTACTTAACGGGAGATTCGCCCGTTCTTTGATGGGGTGACGCTGCTCCGCCAGATGTCGCTGAAGGTGAGAGTCGCTGCCATGCTCACCCGCATGTCGTGCCGGTCACCCCGCCCAGGTCTCGCTCCGCGTAACCGGAGGCGCGGACCGCGGCGATTGTCAAGACCTATGGGTGACGGCCTTGTGGCTGGGATCCGTCGTCTGACTCTGAGTGATGACTTTCGGACCCGCCGGAGTGGGGATCAGGCTTCGCGGGTGGCCGTCCTCGCGAGGGTCAGGCCCAGACCGATCAGCAGGTAGCAGCCCGCGCGGAGACTGCTGGAGGTCAGCCCGTCCAGTGGTAGGGGGTCGCGCAGCACGTCGGTGATCGCGAACCAGCCGGTGGTGAGCAGCACCGGCTGCAGCCAGTCCAGGGCGGGTATCGCGGAGAGCACCCCGAACACGATCAGCCCACCCAGTACCGACGCGAGCACCACCAGCGGGTGCTCGGTGGCCGAGGACACCGCCAGTGCCACCGCACCGACCGCGGCGAGCTGCCCCACGGTCCAGGCTGCGGCCAATGACACCCGCACCAGCGCCGACCCCGGCCCCACCTCGGTGCCGGACACGGTGAGCAGGCCATGGGCGTTCCCGGAAGGGCCGAGGAGGACCAGCCCGGTGACGATGCCGAGCACGGTGACTGCGGCGACGGCGGCCGCCGCGACGGCCAGTACGCCGACCGCCTTGACCAGCACCAGCCGGGTCCGGCTGACCGGGGCCAGCAGCAACCCACGCAGCGTGCCGTGCGCGGACTCGCCGGCCAGCGCGTCAGCGGCGGCCATCGTCACGGCCAGCGGCAGCAGCAGCGCCAGGGAGATCGACAGTGCCGCGACCGGCAATACCAGCCCGTTACCGGCGACCTGGGTGAGCAGTCCTCCCCCTGCTGGCGAGTCGCTCAGCACGATGCCGATCCCGATCAGCACCGGGATCAGGGCGAGCAGGCCTAGCGCGATCTGCGTCCGAGGTCGGCGCAGCACCCAGCGCAGCTCGCTGCGCAGCAGCCGCCCGAGCGGGGCGCGCACCGGGCCGGGCAGCGGGGCATTGCTCACGTCAGTGGTGGTCACTGCCCGTTCCCTTCGGTCAGCCGCGCGAACAGCTCGTCCAGCCCGGTCCGCCAGCGGCGCACCTCGTGCACCGCGACCCCGGCGTTGACCAGCAGTGCCACCACAGTGGGCGGGTCGGTGCCGGCCAGCTCGACGCGCACGCCGTCCGGGCCGGCCGCCGCGCCAATCTCGGCCGCGCGCAGCGCCCGCAGCGCGACGGCGGAGTCCGGGGTGCGTACGTCCAACGCGGGTGCCTCGCCGTCGAGCAGGGCAGCGAGCGGGCCCGCGGCGATCAGCGACCCGTGGTCGAGTACCGCGACGTGCGTGCAGGTCGCTTCGACCTCGGTGAGCAGGTGCGAGGACACCAGCACGGTGGTGCCGCCCGCGTGCAGCTCGGCGATGATCCGCCGGACCTCCCGGGTTCCCGCCGGGTCCAGGCCGTTGGTCGGCTCGTCGAGGATCACCAGCCGCCGGGGCACCAGCAGCGCCGCGGCCAGGCCCAGGCGCTGTTTCATGCCCAGCGAGTAAGCGCGGTAGCGCCGGCCCGCCGCATCCGCTAGGCCCACCCGCCGCAGGGCGTGCTCCACGGTATCCGGGATCGCCCCGGTGGGCAGCAGCGGCTCGGCCGCCGCGCCGCGCCGCAGGTTCTCCCGGCCGGACAGGAACGGGTGAAATCCAGGGCCCTCCACCAGCGCGCCGACGTGCGGCAACACCTCCCCGGCGGCGGCCGGCACCGGCGCGCCGAGCAGTTCCACCGTGCCCGCGGTGGGTCGGGACAGCGCCAGCAGCATGCGGATCATGGTGGTCTTGCCCGAGCCGTTGGGGCCCAGCACACCGAGCACAGCACCGGCCGGCACCTCGAGATCCACATTGGACACCGCGACGGTGGCGCCGAACACCTTGCGCAGACCCCGGACCCGGACCGCCGGCGCGACCTGCCCGGCCGGTGCTGTGATGGTGGCCGGGGTGACCGAGCCGGCCGTCACCGGGTCAGGGCCTCGTCGAGCACCCGCTGTGGCACCGCCCCAGCGGCGACCCGCCCGTCGGAGGTCACCAGCACGGTGCCCACCGCGGTCTGGATGACCCAGCCGTGGCCCCACGGCCCGCTGGCCGGGCGACCAATCCGCTGGATCAACGCCATCGGGTCGGTTTTCGCTCCTGGTTGCGTGGGTGGGAGCTGCCCGAGCACCACGGTGTCCCATCCATCGCCCACAGTATGGATCATGGGTTTCTCGTGCTGGCTAGGTGGCGGCCCGGTCATCGGCTCGTGCTTCGGCCGCTGGACCGTGACTCCCGCAGGGGGAGTGAAGTGGAACAGCGCGGGATCCTGCGCGCCGACGGTGAGGTTGGAGAAGCCGATCTGTAGCGCCGGGTTGGGGGACCCGTTGGCCAGCACGGTGAGCCGCAGCGGCACCCGCTGGGCCGAGTCGACCGCCACCCGCACCTCACGCAGCAGGGTGCGCTCGGTCGGCGCGGGGGTGAGCACAAGCTCGTAGACTCCTCGCCCGGCGACTGTCCCGGTACCGTCCACGGTCACGGTGCTGTATTTGCGCACGGCGCCGACCAGCTCCCGGGCCGCCTGGGCTGGGTCGGCCACCGGGGGGTGCTGGTGAGCCGGCCCGGTGCCGTGCTCCAGCGCGGTCGCGGTGCGCGAGGAGGAGTCGTAACGCCACAGCGTCATGCCGTCCTCGATCAGCACCTGCTCACCGCCGCGGGAGGGCAGCGCCAGCCGGCCGTGACCCTGCCCGTCGGACCAGACCCGGAAGGTGGTCTCCGGTTGGGTCAACGGGGCGGCCACCCCCGGCAGCGCGGGTAGGCCCAGCGCGTTGTGCACCGTGACAGTGCCGGCGAGCGCCGGGACCTTCGCGGTGAGCACCGAGGTCACCAGATCTTCGGCGGACACCGGGGGCAGCGACGGGTCCGCCCCAGCCCCGGCGGGCATGGTCAGTACCCCGAGACCGATCGTGCCGGCCGCCGTCATGGCCAGTGCCGCCCTCGTGAGCTTCATCGCTTCCTCCTGCTCGTGTGGTACTGGAGTTGATGCTGCTCCGCGTCGGCTGAGAAAGCTCTGAGACGTTGAGACCTGCCTGACCTTGGGGTCGCCCTCGGTGGAACCTAGTTCTGTATCGGTGGAATGAGTCAAGATGGCCCTTTCGTGACGATGTTGCGGCGGAGGAGTGGTCCTGTTGACGGCGTGGCTACGCAGAGGTGCGGAAATCTCGTCGTTGGTACCCACTCGTGTGCGCGACACTGCTGACTGTGGTCGGCCGGGCCCGTCAGATGCCCCGGGCTCGCACGCTATCCACAGAGCGTCCCCACCTGTACACACCCTGTGCATGCCCCCTCGCACGGACCTGCCCTTATGGTGTCGCTCCGTGAGCCAGACGCCGATCTATGACCAGCTCCGCGGCGAGCGAATCAACGCTGATGTCCCGGCTACCGGGGCTGACCCGCACCGGGTCGGTCCTGCCAGACAACAACGCCTCCCCGCCAGGCGGCCGAGCCCCGGTGTGGCGTTGTTCGGCCGGCCGCCAGGGGGGCCAGGAGCCGATCTCGTGGATGCGCCGGTTGCGCTTGTCGAGCGCAGGTAGATCCGGTATCCCGAGCTTGCGGAAGATCACGGTGATGCGCATATCGATAGTCCTGGTTTCCAGGCCGAGGATCTCGGCGATCGCTTTTTTTATGGAGCTGCTGCCGTTCTCGTGGGTCGGTTTCATGATTGTCTTGGTAGTGGTGGGCAGAGTTCGCCGTGGGTGGGGGTGGTCATGGTGATGAGTGTGTTGGCGCCGCGGTAGCCGTAGGCGC
>JBOHFY010000014.1:0-4114 GCA_050699895.1 Pseudonocardiaceae bacterium | reverse complement strand
GTTCGAGAACAGCGAGGTCCTCAAGCCCGTGTTGCCCTACACGTTCGTCACCCAGCCGGATCTCACCGCGGTGCTGAACACCGATCTGCTCGACTCGGCGAAGGTGACCAACACCAACCCGGAGACGATCGTCTACAAGATCAAAAACGACGCGGTGTGGTCGGACGGGACGCCGATCACCGCTGAGGACTTCAGCTACAACTGGAAGCTCCAGAATGGGCGTGATTGCCCAGGCTGCCCCGCATACACTACCTCCGGTTACGATCAGGTCCGGTCGGTCGTCGGTTCCGAGGGCGGCAAGACGGTAACGGTGACGCTCACCAAGCCGTTCACCGACTGGAAGCAGCTCTGGGGTGGCGGCTCGCCGATCTACCCGGCGCACATCGCCGCGCAACAGGGGGACATCACGACCCCGAGGGGGCTGGCCGCGTCCTTCACGTGGTTTGGGAAAAACACGCCGACCTACTCCGGCGGCCCTTACCGGATCGATAATTTCAGGAACAACGAGTCGGTCACCCTGGTGCCCAACCCCCGGTGGTACGGGCCGCGCCCGAAGCTCGACCGGCTGATCTACCGGATCATCACCGATGCGAACCAGGAGCCAACGGCGCTGCGGAATCGTGAGGTCCAGGTCATCTACCCGCAGCCGCAGGTCGATCTCGTGCGGCAGGTGAACCGGATTCCCGGCGTCTCCTCCTTCGTCGGGCTCGGCCTGAGCTGGGAGCACGTCGACCTCAACCTGCAAAACAACTACCTCGCCGACCCGGCGCTGCGCACCGCCATGTTCACCGCGGTCGATCGGCAGGCCATCATCGACAAGACCGTGGGGCAATTCACCACCAAGATCACACCGCTGAACAGCCACAACTTCGTTCCGCAACAGGGCGGTTACGAGGACGTGGTCAGCGAGACGGGCCAGGGTTCGGGCAACCTGGCGCGGGCTAAACAAATCCTCGCCACCGCCGGGTACAAGATCGAGAGTGGCCAGCTCACGACACTCCTCGGGATCCCGGTGCCGCCGATGCGGATCCGCTACGCACAAGGAAACCAGATCCGCCAGGTCGAGTGCGAGCTGTTCGCCCAGGAGGTGAAGCCGCTCGGGATCACCGTGCAGGTGGTGCCGACCGACGACCTCGGTGCCACGACGTCTCGGGGGGACTACGACATCGTGGTGTTCGCCTGGATCGCCTCGCCTTTCCCCTACGGTGGCGCGGTGCAGCTCTGGGGCACCGCGCAGGGTAACAACTTCGGTCACTACAGCAATCCCGACGTCGACCGCCTGATCGCCGCGGCCGGTAGCCAGACGGACGCCTTGCTCGCCAAGGAGACCCTCAACCAGGCCGACCGGCGGCTGACCAAGGACGCCTACGTGCTGCCGCTGTACCAGAAACCGACGTTCATCGCGCTGTACGACAACATCGCGAACGTGCGCGACGACGCCTCGCAGGACGGCCCGCCCTACAACGTCGCCGAGTGGGCCTTCCGCCCCGCCAGCTGACCACTAGCGGGGAGGCAGGAACATGTCGATGCTCGCTTACGCGGTTCGCCGGATACTCGTGTCGGTGCCGATTCTCCTCCTCGCCACGTTCGTGGTCTTCGTGATGGTGTCGCTATCCGGCGACCCGCTGTCGCAGCTCAAGACCCGCAATCCGCCGCCACCGCCGCGCACTCTCCAGCTCGAGGCCCATCGGCTGCATCTGGACGATCCGCTGCTGGCGCGCTACTGGCAGTGGATCACCGGGGTGATCCATGGTGACTTCGGTCCCTCGGTGCAGTCCACTCAGGTGATCGGTCCTGAGCTAGCCCATCGGTTTCTGGTCACCTTCCGCCTCATCGGGCTGGCGATGCTGCTGGCGCTGGTGCTCGCGGTGCTCGTCGGGGTCCTCAGCGCCGTCAAGCAGTACTCCGCGACTGACTACACGTTCACCTTCTTCGGGTTCCTCTTCCTGGCCATGCCCTCGTTCTGGCTCGCGATCCTGCTCAAGGAAGCCGGCATCAGCTTCAATGACACCATCGGTGACCAGGTGTTGTTCACCATCGGGGAGCGCTCGGTGTACCTCGAGGGCGGCACCTGGACGTCGATCGTCGACATCCTGGGGCACATGATCCTGCCCACGATCTCCCTGGCGCTGCTGTCTTTCGCGGCCTGGAGCCGTTTCCAGCGGGCGTCCATGCTTGAAGTGCTGGGCAGCGACTACGTCCGGCTGGCTCGGGCCAAGGGGCTCCGGCGGACCACGGTGACGATCAAGCACGCCCTGCGCACCGCGCTGATCCCGCTGGTCACGGTCACCGCGCTGGATCTCGGCGCGATCATCTCCGGGGCCATCGTCACCGAGAACGTGTACCAGTGGCACGGGGCGGGCAGCTACCTGCTCGAGTCGATCCAGCACGACGACGTCTACGCCGTCGCGGGGTGGCTGCTGGTCTCGGCGACCTTCGTCATCCTGTTCAACCTGGCCGCTGACCTGCTTTACGCCGTGCTCGACCCGAGGATCCGTTATGCGTGACCGGGAGTTCACCGCTGCGCAGCGGAGCCAGGCGCAGTTGGTCCTGCGGCGTTTCCGGCAACACCGGCTGGCGGTGGCCAGCCTGGTCGTGTTGCTGGCGCTGGTGTTGTTGGCCTTTGTCGGTGGCTGGCTGTGGCGTTACTCCGTCGCGGACCTCACCGCCGACGAGTCAGTGCCGCCGTCCTGGGCTCACCCGTTCGGCACCGACGCGGCGGGGCACGACACGTTCGCCCAGGTACTGCGCGGCACCCAGATCTCGGTCGGGATCTCGGTGCTGGTCGCGGTCGTCGCCACTGCTGTCGGAACCATCTGGGGGGCCATCGCGGGTTACTACGGGGGCCGGCTGGACACCGTGCTGATGCGGATCGCCGACCTGGTCCTCACCCTGCCGCTGCTGGCCGTCGCCGCGGTGCTCGGGCATAACGTCGGAGGCAGCTGGTGGCTGATCGCGGTGGTGATCGCCGGGCTGTACTGGGCTTACGTCGCCCGGGTCGCCCGCGGCGTGGTGCTGTCGCTACGGGAGAAAGAGTTCGTGGAGGCCGCCAGAGCACTCGGCGCCAGCGATGTCCGGATCATTTTCCGGCATCTGGTGCCTAACGCGTTCGGCTCGATCATCGTGAACGCCACGGTCCTGGTCTCCATCGCGATCTTGCTGGAGACGGCGCTGTCCTACCTCGGCTTCGGGGTGCGGCCCCCGGACACCTCGCTGGGGCTGCTGGTCAGCCAGGCGCAGACGGCGGTGGAAACCCGGCCGTGGCTGTTCTTCTTCCCGGGTCTGTTCATCATCCTGATCGCGCTGACGATTAACTTCATTGGTGACGGCCTGCGTGACGCGCTGGACCCCCAGCAGACGAGGGTGCGGAGATGACCGCCCCGGGCGAGGCGGTGCTCACGGTCGCGGACTTGCGGGTGGAGTTCCGCACCGACGAGGGCCGGGTGCAGGCCGTGCGCGGGGTGAGCTACCAGCTGCATCGCGGTGAGGTGCTCGGCATCGTTGGTGAGTCGGGCTCCGGCAAGTCGGTGACCTCGCTGGCCGTGATGGGTTTGCTGCCCGGCTCGGCCCGGGTGTCCGGGTCGGTGCGCTTCGGGGATGCCGAGCTGCTCGGGGCGTCGGACTCTGAGCTCAGCGCGGTGCGCGGCCGGGGTATCTCGATGATTTTTCAAGATCCGATGACCTCGCTCAACCCGGTCTACACCGTCGGGCACCAGATCACTGAGGCGATCCGGGCGCACCAGGACGTCTCCCGGGGCGCGGCGCGCACTCAGGCGGTGGAGCTGCTCGAGGCGGTCAGCATCCCCCACCCGACCGAGCGGGTAGCCACCTACCCCCATGAGCTCTCCGGCGGGATGCGCCAGCGGGTGGTGATCGCGATCGCGATGGCCAACCACCCCGAGGTGATCATCGCTGACGAGCCGACCACCGCGCTGGACGTGACCGTGCAGGCGCAGATCCTGGAGGCGCTGCGCACCGCGCGGGCGCGGACCGGTGCGGCCATGCTGCTCATCACCCACGACATCGGCGTGATCGCCGGGCAAGCGGACCGGGTGCTGGTGCTGTATGACGGCCGGGTCGTCGAGGCCGGCACCGTCGAGGAGATCTTCTACAC
>JBOHFY010000013.1:0-3158 GCA_050699895.1 Pseudonocardiaceae bacterium | reverse complement strand
CTCCAGCGCGTGCTGATCACCCGGGCGGGCCACCATGCCTAGGATCCGCAGCGGCAACGCGACCTGTAGCGGCTGCCGGGGTGCCAGCACCTCGGGGTAGCGCACCAGCGGCATGCTCAAACCCAGGTAGTCCTGCTGGCCGGGATCGAACAGGAACTCCCACGGCAGCCGGGCCAGGTCCGGCGGGCGCACCCGCAGCACTAGCCGCAGCACACTGCCCTGCTCGTGAGCGCGCTGGCGGCTGGCCACGTACAGACTCCGCACATCGTCGGTAATCAGCGCCTCGAACAACCGCTGGCCCAGTTCCCGCACGGGCCGCTCGTCGGCGGTGGGCGCGCCGCGGAGCACCGCCGAGGACGCCAATACTTTGTCCCTGACCACGGCGAGGTGGTGGTCGAGCTCGGCGGAGGTCAAGGACAGGCGCATGGTGGTCGCGGCCTCTCCACCCGGCGCCCGCGCGAGCACCGGGTAGGTGTCGCCGGTACCCGAGCTGATCTCCAGCTCGAAGTCGAGCGTCGTCATCCTTACCCCTCTGAGCGGGTCGCCTGCGCGCCCGCACGCGGGTCGTCGGCCAATGTCAGGAATTACCGCAAGCACACAACACACTACTTGTTGTCGCCGCTGATGAAGACCAGGGAGTGATCATGGCCAGGTGCTCGCGGCACTGTGCGACATCGTCACATCGAAAGAAAGCGGTAAGGCGTCCGTCACCAACCGCGCGGTCGCTTACGCCGGTTCGGAATCCTCCGCCTGGCGTCGCTGCCACTCGTCCAGTTCCGAGCGCCACTGGCCACGCTGGCGGTCGTAGTGCACCGGCCCCTGCCCGAACGCCGAGAGGTCGAGCGCGACCAGTGCCTGGTACGCCACTGTGGGCAGATCGGCTTCCAGCACCACCTGCAGCCGGGTCGCGGAGTCTTGCAGGACCAGCACCTCGGCCGAGGATGCCGTCGGGCCCTTGGCGCCGACCACCCGACCGGCCAGGTGTTTCAGGCCCTGGGCGAGGTCGGCGGCGGCGGCGGAACCGAGACCGCTGAGCAGGGCGTGCAGCGGCAGCGTGGCGAGCACCAGCCACTGCAGTTGTTCTAGGCCGCGGCGGGTGGAGACCATCCGGGTGCGCGCGGCAACGTCGAGGGCGCGGAACGCGTCGACGATCGCCTGTTCCTCCTCAGCTGACACCTCGGCGGTCACGAGAACCTCCGCCGCAAGCGAAGCGCTCCTACTCATCGCCGCTCACCACCCAGATCAGCGCAGCCTTCCCGAAACTGGCGGTGGCCAGCCGATGCCCGTCCGGGCTGAACGCCACCCCCACCACCGCATTGTCATGAGTGAACGCGGCACATTGCTGCCCGCTGCTGACGTCCCAGACCCGAGCGGTGTGGTCATCGCTGGCGGTGGCCAGCCACTGCCCGTCCGGGCTGAACGCCACCCCCACCACCACATTGTCATGAATGAATGAGGCACGTTGCCATCCGCTGTCGGCGTCCCAGATCCGGGCGGTGTCGTCGTCGCTGGCGGTGGCCAACCAACACCCATCCGGACTGAACGCGACGGCTCGCCCGCCCACGTGCGCGGGCCGCCCACGCGCATTGGCCCGCACGCCCTTGTGCGTCACGCTCAGACATTCCTGTCCACTGGTGGCATCCCAGATTCGCGCGTTTCTGTCGGCGCTGGCGGTGGCCAGCCGGTGCCCGTCGGGGCTGAACGCCACCGCGCTGACCGCCTTGCGGTGCCGCAGGATCCGCGCAGTCTGGGGGTGCTGGGCGATGGTGAGTGAGTGCGGCGGTACGGCCGTCGGGTCGGGGAGTTCCAGGCGGGCCCGGGCCAGCAGAGCCGCTGTGTCCCGATAGGTGGGGTCCAGCGGCTCCAGCGCCTCGATCGCCTCCGGCCACTCGCCTGCGTCGAGCAGGCGCAGCCCGGTGCGGTACCGCGAGGCGATCTGTTCGGCCTGTTGCGCGGCGGCGAGCTGGGCCCGCGCCGAGCTCACCAGCCCGTCGGGGTCCGCGGCGGCTGGGTCCACCATGCGCAGCTGCTCACTGATCTTGACCACGGCCGCCCACTGCTCGGCCCGGTGCAGCCGGCGAGCCTCGGCGTGCAAACCGACAAGCTGCTGCTGGCGCCGGGCGTTGTCCAACCGCTGACCGACGTCCCGGTAAGTGGCGTCAGCCTTGCTCACCATCGTGAACGTCTTGACGGCCTCATCCCAGTCCAAGGCCTCAGCGGCCGCGCACCCCCGCGCGTAGCGGGTGCCCAGCTGCTGCTGGTGGCGGGCCTGCTCCAGCTTGAGGGCGACGTCCGAATGGTATTGGGGGCGGTGGATCAGGACTTGTTGCAGCAGCGCGATGGCCTCGTCCCACTGCTCGGTCCAGTACGCGGCCAGCGCCTGGTCGTAGAGGGACTCCACCTGCTTCGCGCCGATCGGGTCCCGGGGCGGGCGGGGCTGCGGGGGCGAAGGGCTGGCGCTGTCGAAGATGCGCCCTTCGGGCGCGCGCAGGTACAGCACCGGCGTGCCCCACTCCAGGGTGTCTTTGTTGGCCAGCCGCAGTGCGCGGCGGGCGCGCATGACGCTGTCGTCCACCGGTCGGCGTTTGGCCACATGCTGGTAGAAGGCCTGGGCGAACACGATCGCGGCCGGATCAGTGATCATGAACTGCATGGCCACCACCGCCGGGATCTCCCGGCGGATCAGCGCCCCGGCGGTGCTGGAGAACGCGTCCGAGGCACTGCCCCGCCCGGTGTCACAAGCATTGAGCACGACCAGCCGCAGCGGGTGGTGCTCGGCGAGCAGCCGGCTGATGTCGTCGGCACTGACCGGGTGGGTGCGACCCGCCTCGTCGGCCAAGGCGAGAGTGCCCTCCTCAGTATCCCGGTTGTACCCGCCGTGACCGACGAAGTGGAAGACGTGCCAGGGACCCTGGTCCAGCGCGTCCTCCAGAGCGTTGTAGGTCTGCCCGGCCACCCAGGACAGCTCCACCAACCCCTCGCGATCCAGACTCTCCAGCGCGGTGTGCAGCCGCCGCTGCTCCTCGTCGACCTCCAGCGCGTGCTGATCACCCGGGCGGGCCACCATGCCTAGGATCCGCAGCGGCAACGCGACCTGTAGCGGCTGCCGGGGTGCCAGCACCTCGGGGTAGCGCACCAGCGGCATGCTCAAACCCAGG
>JBOHFY010000012.1:0-8459 GCA_050699895.1 Pseudonocardiaceae bacterium | reverse complement strand
CACCAGCTGGGCCAGCTGGGTGTCCTTGCCCACCTTGGTGGCGCGCACCACGAGCCGGCCGCTGCCCGCGATGGTGCCGCCGAGGACCAGGTCGCCCGCGGACACCTCGACGGGTGCCGATTCGCCGGTCATCGCGCTGGTGTCCACACCGCTGTGGCCGTCCAGCACCTCGCCGTCGGTGGCGATGGTCTCGCCCGGCCGGACCACGAAGTGGTCGCCGACCTGCAGCTGCGCGACCGGGATGCGGTACTCCTGCCCGTCATCGCGGCGCACCGAGACGTCGTGCGCCCCGATCGCGGCCAGCCCGGCCAGGGCACCGCCGGCCCGCCGCTTGGCCCGCGCCTCGAACAACCGCCCACCGAGCAGGAAGATCGTCACACCGACGGCCACGTCGAAGTAGAGGGAGCCGGCGGGCCGGAAGATCAGTCCCCAGCCGCCGTCGAGGCGTTGCCCCGCACCGTTGTTGACGAACATCGTGTAGACCGACCAGCAGCTGGCCGCGGTGATCCCCAACGACACCAGCGTGTCCATTGAGGTCGAACCATGCCTCGCGGCGACGACGGCCTTGCGGTGAAACGGCCAGGCGCACCACGTCACCACCGGCAAGGTCATCGCCAGCAGCACCCATTGCCACCCGGTGAACCGCCACGAGGGCAGGAACACCACCGTTATGGACAGATCCCCCAGCGGCACCCCGAGCAGCAGCGCCACCACCAGCCGACGCAGCAGGTACCGAACCGGGCCATCGGCCGTTTCCTCGGCCGCCGGCTGGTCGCGCTCGACCGGGGCGGCGCGGTAGCCGGCGCGCTCCACCTGCGCGATCAGCTCCGCGATCCCTACCTCAGCGCGGGCCGCCACGCTGGCTTTCTCCGTCGCGTAGTTCACGCTGGCCTGCACGCCGTCCAGCTTGTTGAGCGTGCGCTCCACCCGCGCCGCGCATGCCGCGCACGTCATGCCCCCGATGGACAACTCGATCGACGAGGTTAACGGCATGGTCTGGAGTCCACTTCCTCGCGCACAGCGAACGGCTACGGCGGACACAGTGTGCCTTGCCTCGGGATCGAGGCATCCATCAGGAAGCGGGTGACCAGGTCAACGACGCAGGCGCTGCGAGGCAGCGCGCCGTGCGCCGGGCCCTGCCAGCTCACCAGCGTTGCCGACGGCAGTGACTGCGCGGTGCGCCTGGCCCCTTCGGCTGGGGTCACCGGGTCCCCGGTGGTGGCCACCACCAGCACCGGCGGCAGTGCCTGGTCCTCCGGTTCCATCGGTGGTGCCGAGGGCACCGGCCATGCGCTGCACCACAGCAGCCGCGCCGCGAACAGCGGCCCGAACAGCGCGGAACGCTGTCGCCACTGGTGCGCCAGCTGCTGGGCGCGCTCGGGTGGCACCCGGGTTGGGGTGTCGTTGCAGCGCGTGGCCAGCGCGGGGTCGAAACGCGCCGGCAGCCCTCGGTCTTTGGCCAGTACTGGCGCCACGAGCTCGGCCAGCTCGGCTCCGTTCCCGTCGCGGGCGGCCGCGAGCGCCTGGGATAACCGCGGCCAGCGCTCGGGGTCACCGACCGTCTCGAGCACCGCGTGGTAGGCGATGCCTGCGGTGACCCGCTGCCCCCCGGCCCGCAGCGGGGCCCGACGCAGCGCCTCAGCCAAGGCCAGCAGGGCGCCGCGCGGGTCGGCTCCTAGGGGGCAGCCTCGGGCCACGCAGTCGGCGGCGAACGCGGTGTAGCCAGCGTCCGCGGCGAGGAACTCGGCCTCGGTCGCGCTCACGTCGTCGAGCGTCGGATCAACGGCTCCATCGAGCACGACCCGCCCGGCGGAGCTGGGATACCGGTGGAGAAACTCGGTCACTGACCGGGACGCCTCACCGTGCGAGATCAGGTTGAGGACTGGAGCGTTCAGGATGATGCGGAGCTGTTCGAGGTCCTCGGCTGTGCCCGGGGAGTTGATGGTGGTGAGCACCTCGCCCTGGTCTTGCACACAGGTCTGGATCGCGGTGCGGGTGGTGTCGAGCAGCGAATCCAGCCGCTCAGGCTGGTCCGTGTCGGGGTCGATGCCGACGATCAGGTTCCGGGTGGTGTTCGGGATGCAGTCCAGCGGATCGCTCGGCCCGGTGCCTCGGCGGGCCAGCCCGATCAGGGTGAACCGGTCCAGGAGCGCGGGTGGCAGCCGCTGGGCCAGCCGGGCGGCCCGGACCGTTCCGGGCTCCCCGGACGCCTCGCCGAGCACCACCAGCGGGGCGGGGCCCGCGCCGACTCGGCTGAGGTCCAGCTTGAGGACATTCCCGAACGCGGGTGTCGCCGCTGTGGCGTCCACCCGGAGTTCGGCGCACTCCACCCGTGGTGGGTTTGGCACGCCGAGCGCGGCGCTGATCGAGCCGGTGCAGTCCCGCCAGGGCAGCGAGTGACGGTTGTACTCGCCGGTCGGTGGCAGCGGCGGGCTACGGGGCGGAGTCAGCGGGGGGCGTTGCGGGGGCAGGTTGGTATCCCGCACCGCCACCGAAGGCCGTTCCGAGGGCCCCGCCGTGCACCCCCCCACCAGCAGTATCAGCAGTAACGTCAGACACCGCCGGATCCGCGGGTGCACGACTATCCCAGCCTCCAGATACAGGAAACCCCGCAATCCTGCCACCCCCCGTGACCTGACCGCGATTCGGTTCCGAATGGCGGTTGAGGATCAGCGCGTGAGGACGTCGGTGATGGCGTGGAGGGCGGTGTCCAGGTCGTTGCGGGTGATCACGAGCGGGGGAGCGATGCGCAATGTGGTGGTGTGGGTCTCCTTGCAGAGGACACCTCGGGTCATCAGAGCTTCCGCCGCCATGCGTCCGGTTGGGCCGCCGGGAGCGATGTGCACGCCGGCCCACAGTCCTCGGCCGGTGACCCGCGCGACCCCGTGCCCGACCAGCGCGCGCAGCCGGGTGTGCAGGTACGCGCCCAGCTCCCGGGAGCGGGCCTGGAACTCGCCGCTCGCCAACAGGGCGATCACCGCGCGACCGACCGCGCAGGCCAGTGGGTTGCCGCCGAAGGTCGATCCGTGCTCCCCGGGTCGCAGCACACCCAGCACCGCGCGCCGTCCCACGACGGCTGAGACCGGCAGGATCCCCCCGCCCAGCGCCTTGCCCAGGGTGTACAGGTCGGCCCGCACGTTGTCATGGTCCAGCGCCAGCAGCTCTCCGGTGCGAGCCAGCCCGGATTGGATCTCGTCAGCGATCAGCAGCGCGCCCGCGTCGTCGCAGGCCGCGCGGGCTCCGGCCAGGTAACCCGGCGGCGGGACCAGCACTCCCGCCTCACCCTGCACGGGCTCGAGGAGCACCGCCGCTGTCCGGGACGTCATCGCGCCGCGCAGCGCGTCGAGGTCGCCGTAGGGCACCACGACGAAGCCAGGGGTGAACGGGCCGAACCCAGCCCGGGCCGCTTCGTCGGTGGAGAACGACACAATGGTGGTGGTGCGGCCGTGGAAGTTCCCGCTCGCGACCACGATCTCGGCGGTGCCGTCCGGGACACCCTTGACCTGGTGCGCCCACAACCGGGCCACTTTGACCGCGGACTCGACGGCCTCGGCACCGGTGTTCATGGGGAGCACCATCTCGGTTCCGGTCAGCTGAGCAAGTTCCCGGCAGAACGCGCCCAGCAGGTCGTGGTGGAACGCCCGCGAGGTTAACGTCACCCGCCCCAGCTGATCCACTGCGGCGGCCACCAAGGCGGGATGCCGGTGCCCGAAGTTCAGCGCCGAATAGCCGGCGAGGAAATCGAGGTAACGCCGGCCTGTCACGTCGGTGACCCAGGCACCCTCACCGGAGGTGATCACCACCGGCAGTGGATGGTAGTTGTGCGTACTCCACTGCTCGTCGATGTCGATGAAGTCGGTGGCGCTCAGCGGGACGTGCGAGGCGATCGCCGCTCCTCAGTGCCGGTGTTCAGGAGGTACACCGTCCCGCCCTCGGCGCCGCGCTGGATCGGCACTGGGGGCCCTTGGACCTGCCCGAGCGCCTCCGCCATGAGCTGGTGCGCGGCGGCCAACGCGGCGGTGATCTCGGTGCGTAGCGCCTCGAGCGCGGCCACCTCGTCGGCAACCTGAGCGCGCAGCTCGCGCAGCGCCGACTCGTCGCGTTCGACCGTGCGAACCCGGGTCGACAGCTGCTCGCCGATCGCCTGGAGCATGAGGTGCAAGCCGGCGATGCCGCGCAGCTCGCTGTCCCGGATCCGGGCGTTGGCCGCAGCCTCACGGTGCGCGATCGCCCGCGCCGCATCCCGCTCGGCGGCCCGTCGGCGCGCGGCGGAGTCCGCCTCACGTTGATCGCGCTGCCGTTTCGCATAGTCGAGTAGCGACTTGGCTTCGCGGCTGGCATGCGCGCGCAGCCTCGTGATCTCGTCCTCGGTACCGGCTCTGAGATCGGCGATGTCCTGGTCGGCGCGGGCAATACGCGCGGTGGCCTCGGCCTCGGTCTGGGCCGCAAGCTCGGCTGCCTCCTCCTCGGCTAGCCGCATGATGCGCTGGATCCGGGCGTTGGCCCCGGCCATCGGGGTAGCCAGGACGCGCTCGACCCGCGACGTTGCCTTATCCGCCTCTCGGCGCAGATCCTCGTTCGCTAACCGAAGATGATTCAGTACCTTGCTGAGCTCGGTAACCTGGGTCAGAGCCGCGTCCCGATCGGCCGCGACCATCGCGATGCGGCCATCGAGTGATTCGAGATGCTCTAGGACCTGTCTTCGATTGAATCCGCGCAGCTCCGTCTCGAAGGGTTGATACAGGGGGACTAGTTCGTCATCCTGGGATCTGCGCACGACTGTCGATGGTAGTTGAACCATCACGTTCCAACAACGACATCTCCGCCCCCCGCGCTGCATCACCGCCCGCGCGGCTCAACGTCGTGAACTCGACGCTACCGACGTCCCAGCCCGAAAACGTCCCTGGAGTCGAGCTCGCGGCGCGCCGCCTCGGGGGTCTGCTGGCGTTCTGCGTCGCTTGGGGCAGGGGTTGCCGTGCTGCTCATGCTGGTGGGCGATACTGGGATTGAACCAGTGACCTCTACCGTGTCAATGAAGGTCGAGAAATTCGCGTAAGTTCGCGAACATACATGAAACCGCTGGTAGAGCAGTTTTCAACTCCTGACGCGGCCGGGCGAGTCCGTGTCGATTGGCTCCCTTATTGGCTCCCCTTGGCTATCCACATAGGACGCCCACTGGCGTGATCTTCAACCGTGCTGCTCGACGCCCCGCCCGGGCCGAGCAGGGGGCTTGACACCTTGCAGGCGGTTCTGATGATTCGGGCTATCCGACCCACTCACCGTGCTAGAGAAGCAGCAGCGAAGCGATGGGTTGCTCCTCTTCTGTGCACGTAGCATCGAGTATGCGGAAACAGAACCCGGTGCCTACATCGAGCGCCCGACCTTATTACTTGCCCACACCGGCCGCCGAGGAAGATCCACGCCGTCCGCACTACCAACGACCGTCGCGACCTCCGGACCCCGGTGACGACCGAGGCCACCTGCGGATCGTGCACAGCGCGGCCGATGCTGGGCTTGGGCTGGTTCATGTGATCTGCACGAAGCCGCCTGGCTCCCCTGAGCAAACTGGTGGCAAACCTGAAGCCTAGAAGCAGTCGTGTGATGGGACGTGCGTCATGCCGCCTGAGGATGTAGTCGAGTTCAGCCTCCCAGTCCTCGAAGTACTGGGTGCGAAGCGCTGGTGGAAGCCGACGGGCAGCTAGCCGCAAGATCCGATGGGGTAGCTGCTCCATTTGACCCTGGAGCTCTTTGCTCATCAGGTCGAGGGAAACCTTGGCTAACAGCAGAGCTATGAAGCTCACAACTGCGGCGACCACCACGTCAACCGCGCTCACGCGATGCCACCCGCCGGACGACAACGGCGACTGGCATCACGAATCTGCTCCAGCACCCCCGACTTCGGCGTCGACGGACGGAACTGCTGACTAAATTCAGCCAGCGCCGCAGCCCCGGTCGTCACACCTTCGGCGGTGAGGGTGTAGTAGCGTCGAGCGGGTCGCCCCTCCTCGCGGGGATCGATCGACTCGCGCTCACCCACGATCCAACCCACCCCCTCCAGCTTCGCCAGCGCGGGATACAGCGAACCGCTAGTTGTGCCGGTCAGCTGCATGAGCTCGAACCCATATCGCTCCGCAGCGGGGTCATCCAAAAACGCCTTCAACACACGACCGATCGCGGGTGTCATCCGAATGTCACCTTCATCCACGCCAACAGGGTATGTCCACCCTATGTCCTCTGTCAACATAGGCTTCTAACTGGGATAACTGGTCGAT
This sequence comes from Pseudonocardiaceae bacterium, assembly GCA_050699895.1. Classification (GTDB taxonomy): domain Bacteria; phylum Actinomycetota; class Actinomycetes; order Mycobacteriales; family Pseudonocardiaceae. The sequence goes on along the minus strand of JBOHFY010000012.1, from coordinate 2,187 downwards.
CTGGCCGCTGTGTACGCAGCGGCAGCCTGGGAACCTATGGGCACCGCGTACGCCGAGCTGCGGTAGGCCGGGAGCCACAGGGGATGGCCTCTACCGGACGGGCACTGCCGGTGTAGCCCGTCCGGGTGGCGTCCACGCTGACGGACATCATGGGCATGATCGCATCCACAAGGACATGCGGGCCGTACGGAACTGGTCGCGACCGCCCGCTCCGGCGGCTGGCGGGGCGCGGCGTAGCCTGTCGCTACCTCCTTGCCGAGGTTTCGCCCCGGGGTCGCTCCTCGGGGCATCGGCAGGGGGACCCGGCGGGGGGAGAGGTTTTTCAGTGGACGTTGAGGACGCGCGGACAATCGGCCAGCGGTTGCGGCTGATCCGCTGTGCCCGGGACAAGTCGCTGCGGGTAGTCGCCGGGCTGGCGGGGATCAGTAAGTCGCAGTTGTCGGAGATCGAGCGTGGTGAGCGTGCCCTGGACAGCCTCAAACAGCTCGTGGCCCTGGCGAACGCGCTCCAGATCGCCCCGTCTGAGCTGGTCAAGTTGCCGGTTCCGGCGCCGGGCAACGGGAATACGGATGCCACTGTAGAAGCTGCGCGTCTGGTGCTGACGGCGGTGGACTGCGGGCGTGCGGGCGGGCTGGTGCTCCCGGTCGACGTGCTGCGAGACAGGGTGCGCCGGGTACAGGAGATGCGACGGCGCTGCCAGTTCGCTGAAGCCGCCACTCATCTGCCGGGTCTGATCCGTGACCTGCACACCACCCTGGCCACGGGCCGTGGCGTCGGGGAGCTGCTGCCACTGGCCGTTTATCTGCATGTGCAGGTGACCAGCATGTGGCTCCTGGACGCCGGTGCCCCCATCGACCTGCGACGCGAAGTCGCCTCCTTGGCCCGGCGGCTGGCCCGGGAGCACGGCGAGGATGTCACGCTCGGAGTGGCCGCGTTATCGATTCGCCACCTGATCTCTCAGGGCCAGGCTGACCTGGCTCAAGCCGAGCTTGACGCCGTTGCACTGCCCGCCACGACGCCGGAGACTGCCGGTCTGGTCGGCGGGCTGATGATCAGGCATGCGTTAGTCGCCACGGCGGACAACCGGGCTGGTGATGCGGCGGCCGCCATGGAGACGGCTGCGGAACTCGCCCTCAGGTTCGGCGAAACCGGCGAAGACGACCCGTTGGGGTTCGCGTTCGGCCCGACAGACGTCGGGCTCTACCGCATGAAAATCGCGATGGAGACAGGCGAACCGGACCAGGCGGTGAGCATCGCCCAGACCATCCAACCCCAGCGGCACCCGTTCAAGACCCGCCAGTCCGCGTACTACGTGGACTACGGCCGTGCGCTGGCCCGAGTGCCCCGGCGGGGCGACGACGCGGTGAGGGCGTTGCGCAAAGCCGAGCGGATGTTCCCCATCCAGGTACAGCGCAACCCCTTCGTCCGCGACGTACTCGCCGAGCTGCTCGTGCGGTCCCGCCGGGACGCGGTAGGCCGGGAGCTACGAGGAATGGCCTACCGGGCGGGCCTGCCGGTGTAACCCGTCGAGGTGCAGTCCGTTGCGCCGGACACCCGCTACCGGCCGATCGGTCACGGTTGTCATCGTGATCGACGTACTACCTGAGACACCGCACCAGCAGCCCGTTCCGGCGAGCGGTGGCACCTCTCGCGCCATCGCTGTCACCCGCTCGCGGCACGGCTCAGCGGGGTTCACGAACCGGACGGTGAGCACGCGCGGTGGCGCCATCGTGCTGGATTCGCGCGTGGACTGGGCGATGAGCACCCTCACCCCCTCACCGCAGCCATTCCTGGATCGCCTGGCCGTGACCGTCGAGCGGCTCAGCGTCACACGGTCGGTATTGCGGCGGATTATCGCGCTGGCCGACGACTCGGCCACCCTGTCGAACGGGGAGCTGCGGGACCGGTTGACCGCGCTGACCCAGGCGTGTGCCCGCGTGCGGGTCCTCACCCCCGCGTCGGAGGGTGGTCGATGACCGGACAGTGAAGACTCCGGCCGGGCCGCCGGTTGAGCCCAATCCCCCTACGGTGCTCCCCGGTCCGGCCGGTCCCCTTACGTGCTCGCCCGTTTCCTGGGCGCCTTCAAGACATACCAATCGATAGCTGGCGGGACACGATCCCGCCAGCCTGTCCGGAGAGATGAGGTCAACCATGGCTGATGGCGCTACTGGGGATACGGGCGCGCCC
>JBOHFY010000011.1:0-13564 GCA_050699895.1 Pseudonocardiaceae bacterium | reverse complement strand
CTCGCCGGGATGCTGCACCTGTCCGCCACCGAAGCCCGCACCCGGGTCGCGCACGCCACCCAGCTCGCCGCGCGTCGCACCCTGAACGGCGAAGTGCTGCCGCCGAAGCTACCGAACACCGCCGCGGCGCTGGCCACCGGTGAGATCGGGCCGGCGCAGGTCCGGGTGATCACCGAGACGATGGAGGCGATCCCGCCTGGAGTCAGTGTCGCCGACCGCGAGGCCGCAGAAGCCGACTTGGCCCGTTACGCCCGCTCGTTCGACCCCACATCGCTACACAAGATCGGGCGACACATCCTCGCCCACCTCGATCAGGATGGCCCTCAGCCCCGCGAGGAGCCCGAACCCACCCACACCGCGGGAGAACTCCGGTTACGCGAGCGCCGCGACGGACGCCTCGGACTCGATGGATTCCTGGAACCGGAGCACAGTGCCGCGTTCCGTGCCTTGATCGAGCAATTCGCCTCACCCCGCCCCGCCGCTGAGGGCATCCCCGATCCGCGCAGCACCGACCAGCGCAACGCCGACGCCCTGCTGGAGGTCTGCGGGCTCGCCCGCGCCGCCCACGACTGCCCCACCACCGCCGGGGAACCCCCGCACCTGACCGTCACCATCAACTGGGACGCTCTGCGCACCGGCCTGGGCGCCGCGACCCTGGACTACGGCACACACCTCAGCGCCTCAGCGGCCCGACGATGGGCCTGCGACGCGAAAATCATCCCCATCGTCCTGGGCGGGGCATCCGAACCCCTCGACGTCGGCCGGGCCATGCGCACCGTGCCCCTATCCCTCCGCCGGGCGCTCGTCGCCCGCGACCGCGGCTGCGCCTTCCCCGGCTGCGACCGGCCACCGGGACTATGCCACGCACACCACTGCCGACACTGGGCCGACGGCGGCGAGACCACGATAGAAAACTGTGTCCTCCTGTGCGAGGTCCATCACCGGCACGTGCACCGCACCGGCTGGGAGATCCTCACCCACCCCGACCGCGTCGACTTCATCCCCCCAGCGATCATCGACCCGCACCGCAGACCGCTTCACAACCCACTCCGCTGCTAAGGGCGTCTCTGGTCAGCACCCTCGCGCCGACGGTCACCCGACTTCGGGGGCGGGTTCGGAGTGTTCGGCGGCGTTCAGGTACGCGCTCAACCGGTCCCGCAGCCGCGTCGCGGTGGCCAGCTGAACGAACGGGGTAACCTCGCGGCCGAAGCGCATATCCGCCACGAGCAGCTGCAGGTACGTGTCGGATCCGTCCTCCGGACAGACCAGTCGCGTCTCAACCCAGGCTCCGGCGTCCTCATCACGAGTGGGGGCACTCTGGTGAACCCGCACCCCGTCGTCGGTGACGAAGCAGTGCCGCGGGCAGCACCACGCCGGGTGCCCAGCCACTGGGCCGCCCCGGCGACTGGCGTGGGGCAGGTTGTCCAGATCGGCACGGAAGCTCGAACAGGCGGGATCGCCGTGCGGTTGGTCGCGGGACTCGCTCGCGGTCGCGCCATCAGCCATGGTTGACCTCATCTCTCGGATAGGCGGCGGTCGTGTCCCGCCCGCTCATCGGTTGGTTGCGCTCCACGCCCAGCGGGCAGCGCCCGCGCTCGGGCGCGGTCAGGCTCGCCGGGAGGACCCAGGCGCGCGTGACGGGCCGCTCGTCCTCACCGCTGCGTCACGTCATCGGCACCGTTGGTCACAGGCCAGACAATGCCGTGCACCGAGGACTAGCTGTCCACAATCCGTGGACCCTGAACACCGATCCCGAAGCGGTGGCGCAAGCTGTCCAGCTCCCACACCCGACGCGGGGCACGACGGTCCAGCACGACGACGAGGTCCCGGGCGATCGGGTCATTCCGGATTCGGGTCGGCGCGAGGCGATCAGCGGTATCCAGATGACGGATCGCCACCAAGTCGCGGGTCGCTCCGTCCTGCACCAGCGCCCGAGCCAGATCGAAATGCAGTGTTGCGACCCGGTCTTTGCTGTCGAGCGCGGCCACGTCCAGCGGCGTGCGGGTAGCCGACTCATAAGCCCGGCCGCCCTCACCCAGCTCGATGCCCACCGCCAACCGCCATAGGAGGGCATTGGTCGGGCCGAAGTGCATGCGCATTCCGTTGCACTCACCGATCCGCGCGGCGATCCCCGCAGCCTCGGCCAGATGCGTGTGCGCGTCGTCATGCTGCTTGTTTCGAGCGGCACACTGCGCTGATGCCAGATGCATCATGCCGAGCATCTCCGCAGGTAGCGTGTCCTCACCGCGAAGGCGAACCGATGGTCCGAACGTGTCTATTCCACTGGTCAGTACGCGCGACGCGCGGCCACGCGCGTTCAACCACATCAGTGAAAGCGACCACCACCACTGGGCGAAGCCAATCAGCCCGGGGTCGCCATGACGACAGGCCATGTCGTATCCGTGGCTGGCCGCCGAGACCGCCAGGTCGACATTCCCGGCCAGCGCTTTCGCGACGTCGCCTGCCAAGATGCATGACTGCACGAGTGCTGTGAACGCGCGGTCGCGATCGGCCCCTGTGGCTGTCAGCGCATGCGCCTGCAACTCGGTCAGCAGCGCGCCCAGATCCCGCCCGGCCAGCGCGTACCGGCCCTGGTCACGATGCTCGTTCGCGCGCTCGGCCCAGGCGAGAAGCTCCTCAAGCGGTCGCGGTGTGAGGTCCGGAACCTCGTCGGGTCCGAAGTCATTGAGCGCCAGGCTAATGCCGGGCAACGCCGCCCGCCCCTCCAAGGTCGCCCGGTCCGGCGCCAGGTACGGCTGGCCGGTCAGGTCGGCCACCGAGCAGCCCAGCGCCTCGGCGAGGTCCTCGATCAGGCCCCGCCGGTTGAACCCGCGCTGGCCCAATTCCAACATCGACAAGTAGCCCTTGGTGATGCCGGCCAGCCCGGCCACCACCTCCAGACTCAACCCACGACGACGGCGGATCATCCGAGCGCGAGCCCCGATCGCCCGCGCTACCTCATCATCCACAGAGCACCACATTCATTCACCGGAGTAAGAGCCCCTCACCACGGCGGAACACTCCGGTGAGGGGTGCGGCGTCAGGCTACTGCACGCATCAGCGAGGAGACCGCTGCGCGGGGGCGTCAGAACAGGGAACCTGCGGGCTGGACCGGACCGTCGAGCGGGGGGATGTTTCTGGGGCGCTTGGGTTTCTTTGTGGCGTGCAGGCCTTGGTGGAGTTCCTCGGCGTAACGGTCGTGGTTGAGTTGCAGCAGCCGGTCCAGCACTTCTGTCTGCACGTCGGGGGCGAGGGTGAACCGGCGGCCCTGGCGGGTGTCGTGGAAGCCGTGCCCGAGGTCGAGATCGGGCCAGCCGTAGGCCTGCGCGGTGGCGTGGTCGATCTCGGTGTGGATCTCCCGCAGCCGCTGGACCTCCTGGTCGGTGACGGCCGGATCGTGCACCAGGTTGTACAGCTTGGTCAGCCCCAGCGACCGACTCAGCATCACCGACTTCCGGAACGAGTGCAGTTCTCCTCCCACCCGATCCATCCGGTCGGTGAGTTCGGGCTGCGGGAAGGTCTCGAAACCATCCGACGGGGTGTATCGCAATCGCGTCTCCAAAGTAGACTCGCCCTTGGTCGTCCACCACGTGAAATGCAGATTGCTCGACAGCAACGTCAGATACTCATTCCGCTCCACCGCGAAGACCACGACTTGTTCACTCATCACCTGCCCCATCGAGACGAACTGCGGCAGGCCCGTCTTGCTGACCCTGGCGATCACGAGCACCCGGTCGAGGTCGGCGATGGCCTCGTACAGCTCGGGGCGGCTGCGCTCATACCTCCACCAGCGCTCGCGGGCGGTCTTGCTGTACGTGTTCCTAGCCCGCTCCGGCTGGACCTTCTGCTCGACGATCCTGAAGCAGTCCTCGTATTCCCGCGCCTGCTCGAGTGGCCAGTCGTGGAAGTTGATGACCCATCGGCTGGCCGAACAATCCGGCCGCGAGTTCAGGTCCTCCCCGATCAGATAGGGGAAGAGCACGTCTCTGTTGCGGGGGTCCTTGGCGATCAGCGCCTGGGCGGCGTCGGGTGTCACGGTGAAGCCGAGGCCGAGGATGTTCGAACCCTGGAACGACTGGTCGGTGTTGGCGGCGAGTCGGTGTGGGTTGCCGGAGACTCGGGATTCGGGGTCGAGCGACGGCGTGATCGCCGAGACCGACCGGCCGTCGAGGGTGCGGGGTTCACCATCCGAGGCGTGGCCGACCCACACCAGGGCGACTTCCAGCGAGGCCGTGCCGGGCCAGGGTTGGGACTTCACGGCGCGGTAGACGCTCACGCCATTGCCGATGGCCTGGTCGAGGCCGACCTCGCGGGTGTCGCCCTGGGCGATGGTGTTGGTGGCGATGATGCCGACCCGGCCGCGCCAGGAGATATCGAGGTTGCGCAGCAGGAAGTTAGGAGCACAGGTCGGCGCTGCCGCACTTGCCCCGGCCCAGATGCTCGACCAGGTACTCGCGGACGTCGTGGCCGATCGCGCCGGTCAGCCGCTGACCACCGATGAACGGCGGGTTGCCGACGACGGCGTCGAACCCGCCTCGGCGCATGACCTCGGGGAACTCCAGCGGCCAGTGCAGCGGGTGGATCGGCTCCAGCCGCCCGCCGCGCAGCCAGCCCTCGACTGTCTCCCGCAACCGCTGCTCCAGGGAAGGATCGGCGGCGTCGCGCATGAGCAGGTCGACATCGTCGGCGATCGCGCTCAACCGGGCATCGAGATCCTCCTCATCGTCGTCGCGCTTTTCGTGCCACGGCGTGTGGCGGACGGCGGTGCTCAGGGCGGCGCCGACCACGGCGTCGGCGGCCAGCCGGAGCGTGCGGGTCCGCCACTGCGCGTCCCCTAGCAGCTCCGCCTTCCCAGCGGCATCCCGGGCGTCGCGCACCACGGTCCGCTCGATCTCTTCCCGCAGCTCCGCGACGTCGGTGAGCACCGCGTCGATGTGCTCGTTCAGGTATCGGTGCAGGTCAGTACCCCGGGACTCGCCGCGGTAGACGTCGAGGTCGAACGCGGCCACTTGGCGCTTGGAGACCAAACCCACCAGCGAGTCACCACAGCGCAGCGCGTGGTCGAGGACCCAAACGGTTTGTTCTTGGCTAGGGTGACCAGCCACAACGACAACTTGGCCAGCTCGACGGCCATGTCGTCACGGTCCACTCCGTACAGGCACCGGGCGGCGACCAGGCGGCGCGCCACCAGCAGCAGCTCCTCCCGGTCCCCTCCCGCGCCAACCAGCTCGGCAACCTCGTCGGGCACGCCGTCCCGGAGCCAGGCGCCCACCACGCGGTCGGCCAGGTAGCGGCAGGCCGACACCAGGAACGCACCGGAGCCCATCGCCGGGTCCACGACCTTCAAGGCCAGCAGCTCACCAGCCGTCTTCGCCCGCCAGACACCGCCCTGGGCCGGGCCGGGCGCGAAGCACAACGGGGCCAGGGTGTGTTCCACCACCTCCTCGGCCAGTTCCCGTGGGGTGTAGTGGGTTCCGGTCGACCGGCGGTCGCCGACCTGGGTGAACAGCACCGATCCGGCGGGGAACACCGTCGGCAGACCGCGCAGGTCGGTGCGCAGCAGGCCCCAGAAGAGCAGCATCCGCTGCGCCAATGCGGCATCGTTGTCGCACGCGGCGTGCAGCACGGCCCGCTGGTGCGGCGACGGAACGGCCGCCAGCCCCTTATCCACCAGCCACGGGTAGCCCGCCGGGTCGAACAGCGAGCCGCCGTAAGCCGGCAGGCGCAGGTCCGGGTGCTCGCAGCCGCCGTGGATGGCGCCGAACAGGGCGAGCAGCCGGGGCCAGGCCGCCGCTCGCCGGTCCGCCACCTCCTCGCCGTACACGTTGCGGTCGGTGTCCAGTTGCTCGTACAGCGTGGACACCGCGTAGCCGCCCGCGTAGACCGGGTCGGTCACCGGCAGCAGCAGCCGCTGCTGTTCGGCGAACAACAGGAACACCAGGCGCAGCAACGTCGTCAGCGCGCCCCGGTAGAGATCCCGCTCCGGTACTGGAGCCAGCAGCGCGCCGGCGGCCTCGCGGTCCAGCCGGGCCAGTTCGGCGACGAACAGCTCCACCGCCCGGCGCACCTGGTAGCCCAGGGTCGTGGTGACGTGCGCGTGCTCGTCGGCGCTGCGGGCGAACAGGCCCGCCAGGCTGCTGGACGGGGCACCGTCGGCGGCGGCCGGCGGGGGCAGCACGCGGGAGGCGCAGCACAGCGAGGCGAACGCGCGCAGCAGCGCCAGCGGCACCCGGGTGTCCCGGCACAGCTGCGCCGCCCGCTCAGCCAGCGCCGGTGCCCCGCGCACCGAGCTGGTCAGCGGATCGTCGACGCCCCGGCGGTAGATGTGCAGCCTGCTCACCGAGTCCGGCGCGCACGCCACCGCATCCGGCCGCAGGCCGCGGAACTCACCGGCCAGCGCGGCACCGTCGCGCAGCACTGCGGCCGGGTAGCGCAGCAGCTCGCTGATGATCAGATCCTGCCACGCCGGGCCGAGCAGGTCCGGCACCTGCGAGACCTCCGCCCAGGCCTGCCGGATCCGGGCGCGAGTGTCGGTCGGCACCACGTCGAGGCCCTGTGGGAGCGCCGCGGTGAGTACCGGCAACGCCAGGAACGGACCTTCCGGGCGCAGCAGGCCCAGCCACTCGGCGTGCTGCTCAGCCGTGGAGGGCACGCGCGCCGACGGTTGACGCCCCGCAGACACGCGCGCCGACGGCATCAGCGTCCCGCCCGCGCGATGGCGACCGGGACCAGGAACTCGACCGCGACCGGGAACCAGCGCGCGGTGGGGTCGGCGTAGCGGCGGCGCAACGCGGCGGTCTCGTCCAGCCGCTGGTCGGGCAGCGCGTCCAGCCGGGCGAGCAGGGCCTCGTGATCGGCGTGGAGCTGGTCGCGCTCCTCGTCGAGCTTGACGAGGCTGGGCTGTTCCCAGTGCTCGGTATCACCCAGGGCGCCGCGGATGGACCGTTCCAGCTCGTCGAGGATCGTGGCGACCGCGGTGACTTCTTCTTCACAGCGGTTGCGCAGCAGGGCCTGCATGCTGCGGGTGCGGTCGGCGGCGCGGCGGGCGAGCAGCTTGCCCAGCGGGTCACACAGCAACGGCCACAACCCACGGAGCCGCTCCCCCACCGCCTCGGGAACCGGCTGGTCAGACGCCGCAGTCAACCACGCGGTGACCTCATCGGTGGTGGCGCGGGCCAGCCGGCCCTGCTCGATCAGCCCTCCCGCGGTCATCACCTCCTCGTGCAGCCGGGTGCCCTCGGCGCCGGTGACCACCACCCGGCCGTGCGCCACCACCGCGGGCACCCGCAGCAGCTCACCGGGTACCACCCGGGCGGTCACCCGGCGCAGCTTTGCCGCACCTCCGGCGTTGCGGGCCTGTGCCCACAGCTCCGCGCGCAGCAGGCGTAGACACATCTGCACCAGCTGGTGCCCGAGGTGCAGCAGCACGATGTCGTCGCGGCCGGCCACCGCGTTGTGGTCGAAGGTGACGAGGCGCTCCGTACCGGTCACCGGGTGGTACAGGCCCGCGTTGCGCGCGGTGGCCCACGCGCCGGGCAGCTCGGGCAACCGGAACACCGGCGCATCGAGCCCGTCCGGCGGCTGCGCCGGTGCCAGCTCCCTGCGGTGCGCCAGCGCCAGCGCGGTGCACACCACCTGCTCCACCGTGGACGGGGTGAGGTCAAGCTCAGCGCGGCTGGCGGCCAGCGTCTCGGTCAGCCGCGTCAGATCGCGCGCCAGGTCCCGCTCGACTTTCAGCCGGGCCCGCGTGGCCCGCCGGGCGATCTCCGCATCGGCGGTGAGCCACTCAGCCTGGCGGCCCAGCATCTTGCGCTCCACCTGTGTGGCGATCACCTCGCCCGCACTGCCCAGGTCCTCGCGGATGCGGTCGACCTTCTCCACCGCGATCCGCAGGAAGTCCAGCTCGTCCTCCAGTGATCCACTGACGAACGAGGCCTGCCAGCCGGCCGGGACGAAATGGCGCACCTGCACCTCGGGCGCGCGCTGGCCGTGCCGGTCCACCCGGCCGTTGCGCTGCTCCAGCCGGTTGGGGTTCCACGGGATCTCCCAGTGCAGCACCCGGTGGCAGTGCCACTGCAGGTTGATGCCCTCACTGGCGGCGTCGGTGGCGATCAGCACCCGGACGTCGTCGAGCTGCGGATCGGCGGTGAACACGTTCTTCACGTGCTCCCGGTCCTGCTCGTCTTGGCCGCCGTAGAGCAGCGCCAACCGCCCCGGCGGGTAGCCCGCGGCGAGCAGCCGCTCGTAGAGCCAGCGCTGGGTGTCCCGGTACTCGGTGAAGATGATCACACGTTCGCTGGACGAACCGGTCGGCGGGATGATCGGGTCCAGCCAGGTGCGCAGCGCGGCGAACTTGGCGTCCGATCGGTCCCGCGCGCCGCGCGCCCAGGTCTCCAGCTCGGCCAGCATCGCCTGTTCCGCGTTGGACAGCGCGGGCGCGCAGTGACGGGCGGCGGTCAGCGCGTCCAGCTCCACCTGGGCGTAGGTGCCGTCATCGGCCGGGTCGTCGATGGCCTCGTCGAGCCGCTCGACCAGCGGCCGCAGCACCCGCTCGCCGGCCGGCGCGGCGTGGGGCAGCTCCCGCTCGGCCATCGTCGTCAGGTGCACCTCGAGCGTCGTGGCGAACGCGGTGGGGCAGGAGAACATCCGGCGCTTGAGCAACGTCGTGACGAAGTCGGCGGCGGCCTTGGCCGGCTTGTCCGCGGCGCCGGACCGGCGACTGGCCGCGTAGCGGTTCAGCACCTCGTGCGCGCGGCGCTCCGGCTCGGAGTAGCCGACCTCCAGGTAGTCGAGGTTGCGCCGGGGAAACCGGGGCGTGCCGTCCCAGCGCGGTGGCAGCTCGCTCTTCAGCCGGCGCACCATGACCCTGGCCAACTGGTCCTCGGCGGGTGGGACACCGCGAGCGAAGCGCTGGTCGTCCAGTAGCTCCAGCAGCGCGGTGAACGACTCCAGGTAGCCGTTGTGCGGGGCGGCGGACAGGAACAGCCGGTGCTCGCAGTGCGGAGCCAGCGCCCGGATCGCCTTGGTGCGCAGCGAGTCCACCGCGTAGCGGCCTCGGCCCGACGGCGCGCAGCTGTGCACCTCGTCCACCACCAGCAGGTCGAACGCCCTCGGGTAGCGCGGCACCGCCGGCAGCACCTCACGGAGCAACCGCATCGGCCGTTCGCGCTTGAGCCAGTCCACGCTGACGATCAGCCGCAGGTAATGCGTCCACGGGTTGACGATCAGCATCGTGCGCGCCCGGTGGCGCAGCATCAGCTCCTGCATCACCAGCCCGGCCTCGATGGTCTTGCCCAGGCCGACGTCATCAGCGATCAACAGTTTGGTGCGCGGCATGGACAGCGCTCGCACCACCGGGTCCAGCTGGTAATCCTCGATCTGGATCCCGGAGCGGAATGGCGCCTGCAGCGCGGTGGTGTCGGCTGAGGCGATCGCGCCCCAGCGCACCGCGTGCAGGAACGCGGCAAGCTGCGACGGTTCGTCACGCAGGATGCGGTGCAGCTCGGCGCCTAACAGCTCCGCCGTCGCCTGTTCAAGCTCCCGAGGCCCCCGCGCCGCCATGACGACGCCGGTCCGATCGAGGACAGCCTTGATCGAGGAATCGAACCACGCCGGCCGCTGCGGCGGACCCAGCAGCGACAGCATCGCCGTGAGCGCCGAGCGCGGCGACTGCGCTTCTCCGGTCCCCTCGAGGATCGGCGCGGTGGCCCTGCTCACACGATAATTCAGACACACCACCCGGGCTGTTGAGTCGTTCTTCAGTCGAGACGGCACGGTGGGAGTGTGGGTGTGGCGGAAGTAAGCGATCAGCGGCAGCGTTCGTTCAAGCGCTTGCTGGGATGGGCGCTGGCGATGATGGTGATGCTCACACCAAGCACCACCATCGTCTTCACCCCCACGGCCCATGGCGAGGCGCCGGTCCGGCCAGCTGGGCCGGTAGTGCCGGTGGTGCCGATCGTGTCGGCTCAGGTGGTCACCCAGCCGAGCGACGGAACCAGGGGTGTCGCCCTGACCGCGCCCGTGCGGGTGACAGTCCGTCATGGCGTGCTCGACACGGTGTCGCTGACCGATCCCGAAGGCAAGGCGGTGGCTGGGCAGTTCTCCTCGGAGAAGTCAAGCTGGACGACCACTGAGCCGCTGGGCTACGCCAAGACCTACACCTGGTCAGGTACCGCCACGGGAATGGACCGCCAATCCCGCGCGATCACCGGTTCGTTCCAGACGGTCACCCCCGAGCGCCTGATCAGTGGGCAGCTCAACGTCGCCGACAACGCCACCTACGGCATCGCCATGCCGATCGCGCTGACCTTCAGTTCCCCGGTCGTCGACAAGGCTGCCGTGCAAAATGCCCTGTCGGTGCACCTCTCGGTGCCCACCAAGGGGTCCTGGGCATGGCTGAATGACACCACGGTGCACTGGCGCCCGCAGACCTACTTCGCCCCCAACACCCGGATCAGCGTGACCGCGAAGCTCTACGGGCTGGCCATGGGTGGCGGCGCCTTTGGCCGTGCGGACATCGCCTCCACGTTCACCATCGGCCGATCCTACGTGCTGCGAGGCGATACCCGCACGCACCGGTTGATGGCCTACGCCAACGGGGTCCAGGTTGCCGACTATCCGGCCAGCTACGGGCTGGACTCCGATGCTGGCCGGGTGACCCACAGCGGGATCCACGTGGTGATGAGCAAATCTCCGGTATTCTACATGAGCAACCCGAAGTATCACTACAAGAATATCGAAGCGCGGTGGGCGGTCCGGATCTCCAACAATGGTGAGTTCATCCACTCAGCGCCGTGGTCGGTGGCCCAGCAGGGCCGGACAAACGTCTCTCACGGTTGCATCAACCTCGCTCCGAGCAACGCGGCGGCGCTCTTCAACGCGGTCTTACCCGGAGACCCCGTCGACATCATCGGTTCCCCCCGGGAATTAACACCCAGAGACGGCGACTATTACGATTGGACCATTCCCTGGGCAACCTGGACAACCATGTCCGCCTCCCCAGCTGAAAACAGCTAGCACCATGGCGCCAGATCGTGACCGCGCAGCTCAGCCGGCGGGCAGCTCAATGAGTCCAGTCATGTCGCATCTTCGCCTGCGCAGCCGTCAGCGTCATCTGACCCGAGCACACCGCCTGGTGGAGGTGGTCTTCAAGGTCTTCCTTCTCGGTGGCCTTCGCCGCGGGTTGCGGGAACAGGTTGTTCGCGTCGCCGGGCGCTCCGCCGAGGGACAGCGACACTAGGTGATCTTCTTTATAGTTCAGGGGTGAGCCTGTCTCGCCGAAGTCACGCATCTGCCGGAGCTTGAGCGCGGCGGTGTAGCTGACCGGTGGCTGCACCGTGTCGGTCCATCCGGGCACGCAGATCGTGCTGTGGATGGTGTCTTGAGTGACGTCCGGGTTGAGGACGCCCGGTGTGCAACGCGCATCAGCGCGCCCACCGACCACCCGGCACGACGTGGCCACCAGCACAGCGGGTCCCGCCGTCGACACCTGCCCCGGCGCGGAAGCTGCGGTCGCGTGCGCGACACCGATGGCTGGAGTGGCGCCGCAGCCAGCCAGCGCCAGCAGCGCAGCCAGACATGAGACTCGTGGGATCAAGGTTCGCTCCTCAGCCTGGTAGCAAGAACGATCCCTCCCCAAGACAGGGACGGGTCGCCGAATCACGGAAACGCTGTCTCAGCAGGTGCTGATGCCGTTCTGGATGAGAAATGCCGCATCGGATGCGGCCTGCAACACCTTGGACGCCCGCACGACAGCTTTACTAGCGTTCACCTCATCCGCGCGTGCAGCCTCACAGGCGTTGTATGCCGTGTTGCGTGCGGCCTCGGCCTGCTCAGCGGCGCGCTTCGCGAGCTGATACCGCCTGAGGGCCTGAACGTACTGGTCCCACAGTCGAGCGAGGTGCTCAGGTGACACGGTATGGTCCATGATCCCTGTCCCTTCACGAGGTGGATACCGGTGTCTGTCATCCGTCAAGCCTCCTCAGTCAGGCTTCACGGTTGCAATCAGTTACCCAACCTCACCCGGGAGTAAACCCCTAGTCCTTCCTGCGCTGGCGGGGAAACTGATGCGCCGAGCGTGAGGCTGCCTCATGTTCGGCGCAGGCGCGCACCACGGCCGCACGCTCAGTGGGACTCGTGCCGCCGACCGCGAGCCGCACCCGCCGCGTGGCCTCGGTCTCGTGCCGGACGGCCGTGCGGTGGCTGATCCACCCACGAAGGACGCCGCAGACCGCAGTGGTCAGCAGAGCCAGCAGTGGGTGACCGGTGGCGACGCTGACGAGCTCTCCCATGGCTGCCCTCCTCGCGGATCGTGCGGGTGTGTGGAGCCACCCTCCTCCGGCCGCTGTGTTTCCCTCTAGAGTGGAGAAACTCTCGGGAAACCCGATATCGGCAAGGAGATCAATGCCTGGTGGCCGGCCCTCCGAGGGCAAGCAGCAGCGGTATCCGGAGCTCGAAGAGCTGGCGTCATGGTTCGACCGAGTCCTCGTTGACGCCAGCTACGGCAGCGTCAACGAGTTTCTCGGCCGGGGACTGTTCGAGAGAACGCGGTCTACGGGGTCTTCGGTGCCACGCGGTTGCGCACGCTGGAATCCACCCAGGCCCTGGCCGTCGCGCTGAAGCACACCCCCGCCCAGGTCGTGCCGATTTGAACGCGCGCCAGGGAGGCACGGGACCGCGCGACACTCGCCACCGAGCGCGCCCAGGCACCCCGGGTTACCTCGTGGGCCGAGATCCCGGTGCCGTCCCTAGCTCTGCGCGATATCCCTGACCCCCGGCTGCGCGGGGAAGTCATCCGAGCGGTGGCCCAGCATGCCCGGCCCGACAGTGAACCGGACAGACCACTGCCCGCCAGCCGCATTAGCCTGTACGAACGGTTCTGCGGCTATCTCGCCGGTGATCGCAGCGGTAACCGCAACGGAACCTGTCAAACTCGATGGGACATCAGGCGGCGCGGTTGTTGTGTGGTGTCTCCTCGGTTTCGATGATCGCGGGGGGCTGGTTGATCCAGGCCTTGGTGGGTAGGGGTGGTGGTGTGGGGCGGCGGCGGAAGCGTTCGGGGTTGGCGGTGTAGGCGGTGGTGAGGACGTCGGCGCGGTGGGCTTGGATGTGGTGGGCGGTGCCGTCGTGGACGGTGGCGGGGGTGTGCAGCCCGATGCCGGAATGGCGGTGTTCATTGTTGTAGTAGGTGAAGAAGATATCACAGAAGACGCGGGCGCCGTGGATGGATCCGAAACGGCCGGGGAACGCGGGGCAGTATTTGAGGGTCTTGAACTGCGCTTCGGAGTAGGGGTTGTCGTTGGACACGTGCGGGCGGGAATGGGACTGGTCGATGCCCAGGGCGGCGAGGAGGGCGGCCACGGGTTGGGAGGTCATGGAGGTGCCGCGGTCGGCGTGGATCGCGTCGGGTGCTCTGCCGCTGTTGGAGGTGATGGCGGCGTCGATGAACGCGGTGGCGAGTTCACCGGTTTCGGTGGGGTGGATTTCGTGATGGATGGCTTTGCGGGAGAAGATGTCCAGGATCACGTACAGGTCGTAGTGCACACCGCGGGCCGGGCCGGCGAGT
>JBOHFY010000010.1:0-15986 GCA_050699895.1 Pseudonocardiaceae bacterium | reverse complement strand
GCTCGATGACGGCACCTCGGCGCCGGCCAGCGCCGATGAGGTGCAGCGGGTGCTCGCGGAGGCACTGCGCTCAGGGACTTCTCATGCCGGCCGGGGCTAGCTCCCCGCCGGAGCGGCGGGAGGCGGTCGCGGACCTGTTGCGCCGTGCCCGCCGCGACGCCGGTGGCCGCGAGCTGCGCGGCCTGGCGTGGCGCATGGGAGTCGCCCCGGTCGGATGAACCCGGCTCGGATGTACCGCTGGTGCACACATCAGCCAGGTAAGGCGCCCCGTGATTATCGACACGGCCGGGCCGGCTCTGTAGAGCTTGCGTCGGGGTCTGCGAGTGCGCGCGGTGCCGTGGGGACCGCGAACGCCCGTCAGTACCGTGACAACGTCGGCGGATGGACCATGAGGAGGGAGCCAGGGTGCGGGACGCGACGGCATTCGGGAAGCGGCTGCGCGAGCTGCGGAACTGGCGCGGGTTGACGCTGCGCGAGGCGGCCGGCCTGGCCGGGCTGTCGTTCAGCTTCTGGGGCCAGGTGGAGCGCGGGGAGCAAGCCGTGAACAGCCGCAGGACCCTGGAGGCGATGGCCACCGTGCTGCGGGTGCACCCCAGCGAGCTGACCGGGCAACCCTGGATGACGCGGGACGCGGCTGGCGCTGAGGCGCACGCGGGGCTGCTGGCCATCGAGACCGCGCTGGAGCGCTACGACCTGGGCACCGACCCGGAACTGCCCGTGCGGGACTGGCCGGAGATCCAGGTCGACCTGGACCGGCTCGTGAGGTTCAAAGGCACTGCGGACTACGCGGCAATGGGTGAGCTGGCGCCAGCCTTGATCGGGGAGCTGCATGGTGCCTACCTGCGGCTGCCGCGGCGGCACCGGGACGTGCTGATCGGGCTGATGGAGGTGTACAGCGTCGCCATGTGGACCACCAAGGTGCTCGGCGGTCGCGGGCTGCCGGCGCTGGCGGCCCGCGCCGTGCAGCGGTGCGCCGAGGTGCTGGGTGACGTGGTGTGGCTGGGGTATGCCGTCTGGTTGCGTGGTGACGCCACGGGTCACCTCGACCGCGCCGGGCAGTACCGGCGCTCGGTGGCCGCAGCGGAGAACATGACCGGCATGCTGGACTGCGGCGACGCGCTGCAGGCGTGCGGAGAGCTGCACCTGTCAGCCGCACTCGCCGCCGGTGCGCAGGCTGACCACGCCACGGCGGCCACGCACCTTGAGGAGGCCTCGGCGTTGGCGGCCCGGATGGACACCGAGGTCGGTGATTGGGGGCACCTGTGGTTCGGGCCGACCAACGTCGGTATCTGGCGCACCGCGGTGGCGGTCGAGCTCGGTGAGCACGGCCAGGCCCTCGAGGTCGCGAAGACAGTGCACCCCGAGCTGCTGCCCGCCCCCGGCCACCAGGCGAGGTTCTGGATGAGCGTCGGACGCGCCCTGGTGGCCGAGCGGAAGACCCGGGAGGAGGGCCTGCGGGTCTTGTTACGCGCCGAGCGGCTCGCCCCGCAGCTGGTCAGAAACGACCTGTTCGTGAGGGAGGCGGTCGCGGACCTGTTGCGCCGTGCCCGCCGCGACGCCGGTGGCCGCGAGCTGCGCGGCCTGGCGTGGCGCCTGGGGATCGCCCCGACCGGGTGAAACTGGCTGGTGTGCATGCCTACTGCACACCAGCTCCGGATCAGGCCTGATGATCCCTCGCATGGTCACAGGGAGCCCGGCCGAGGAGCGCCGACGGGGTGCCGGTACTCAAGGTCCATCAGGGCAAGGAACGCCGCGCCGCGGACAGGGGCGTTGTCCCTCTGGTGGCGGGTGCCCACGTGAGTGGCGCGGCCCTGATCGGCTTGAGGGCTGCCCGGCAGGCTCGCTGCCGTGGTTGTCCGCCTTGGACATGAAGGCCCGCTGTGGGCTCGGACCGCACCGGGAGATGGCCGATGAGCCCCAACGTGCCGCGGGTGGGTCGTGACGATCCGCTGCGCGCGGCGTTGCGCGGTGTCCTGAATGCCGCGATGAAGTCCCCGCGCGGCACGAGCGGGATCGGTTCCGTCGAGTGTCGGGCGGTGATCACCCTGTATGCACTGCTGAAGGATCATCCGGTTGATCAGTGGGGTCGTTGTCGGTCCTGCCGTCGGCCTGGGTCGGTGCTCGGGTCGCGGTGGCGACATTGCCAGGTGCGCGACACGGCGACGTGGTGTCTGCGGCGGTTTGATGAGGTGCTGCTGCTGAGTCTGGTGGCCGACGAGTGATGACTGGGCCACCGCGCCACCACCCACGGCACCCGGACCAGCACGCGACGCATGACGACGCCGACGTGCTGACCCCCGCTGTCCCGCCCGTGCTTCGGGCCGTCTTTCCTGGCTGGCGTGTGTTTCGCCGGAGTCGTCTGGATCACCAAAACCGATGAGCGGCGGGACGCGATCCCGCCCCTGTCCGAGAGAAGAGGCCAACCCATGGCTGATGGCGCGACCCCGGGGGCTCGCCGCCCTCACCGCAGGGCGATCAGTGTCACCTGCGCGCTGCACAAAGGCCCGAGGGGCTTCGCGAACCTCGTGGTGGAGAGACAGCTGACACAGGACGGGTACGACGGGCACGACGTCACCGAGATCGTGTTCGACGTGCACGTCGCCGGGGCGTGCGTGATCATCCTCGGCGAGGACGCCGCGAGGGTCCTGTTCGAGGTTCTCGGGGAGTGGTTCGGATGAGCGGCGACCCGGCCACCGGGGCACCCGCGGTCAAGGGACGCCCGGTCCGCATCACCCCGGGCCGGGGCGTGTCCTCGACGGACCGCGCCCGCCCTCGGGTGTGGCTGGTCGCCGGGCTCGGCACCGCGCCCGCGCCCACCGACCGGCCCACCGTCCGCGACGACCTGACGCGCACCTGGCGGCCCGGCCCCGACGGCCGCTACTCCACCGCCGAGAGCCACCAGCACGCCACCTGGGAGGAGCTGCGCGCCCGGCACGACCTGGTGGAGGTGCTGACCGAGGCCCCGGTGACCGAGGCGACCCCAGGGGGCACCCCGTGACGTGGTACCTCCGGTCCAAGGCTGACCACGACACCCACCACGGCGAGCTGGCTGAAGGCGTGGTGGTCGCGGCGTGCGGGGTGAGGTTCACGCCCATACCGCTGCCCTACGCGCGGGTGAGCCTGCCCGGGTACCCGCAAGACCGCGACCAGATCTGCCCGGAGTGCGAGGTCATCCGTCGCGAACGAGGTGCCCGGTGAGCGGCTCGCCGCAGTGGGGCGTGTCCTCGCTGGATTATCACACCCACGCCGTCGACGAGCACGCCGAGCACACCGACGCGGTGTACGTCGCCCGCTGCGGGCAACTGCTGTTCCGGGGCGCCGTCCTCTACGACGAGCCGCCGCGCGGCGGCTCGATGTGCCCACCCTGCCTGCGCTGGACCCAGCGGTGAGCACCGACGCCCGCGCCGACCCGGGCACCCACCCCGAGGATGAGGGCCTGGACGGGTCGTGCCCGGGATGCGGGGCCGCCACCGGTGTGCTGGGGACCACCGGCACCGCACCGACGGTCCGACCATGGTCGTGCACGACGTGCGGCCTGAACTGGGCGATGTTCGTGGCCAACCCACACCTGCGTCCCCCGCACCCGGCCGACCTCGCCGCCGCGACCGAGCAGGTCGAGGGGCTGCGCCGGACGCTGCAGCTGGTGCGCGCACTGCCGAGGAGGCACCCACCCTCACCGAGCGGCAGCCGCGAGACCGAGTGCACTCGCTGCGCGGTGACGAGATCCCCGGCCGGCCGCCGGTTGAGCCGGCCTGTGACGAGGATCGGAACACGATCCTGAGTCGCGGCTGATAGGGCGCGTAGACAGTAGTCGCGGCGGCCATGTCGGACACCGGAATCTGTGATGTCCGGTGGCCTATTCTGTGCGGCAGCAGGGTATTTGATCTGGGCAAACGCCATCCGCGGGGACATGGCGGTGACACGTTCTCGCCGTTGCCATCGCCCGGCTCCTCCCAGTACCCGGAGATCATGATCGTCAACATTCGAGGCCGCTTGACCAGGAGCGCTCAGGATCCGGTACGCATCCTCGTCACAGGCCAAGTCGTCGGCAACCAGGGCCGCGAAGTCAGACCGGGTCGTCCCGAACTCGGCGCGGTGGAATGGTGTCGGCGGCTGTTACGGCGCGTGTCCGATGGCCATGAGGTGGGCGCTGGCGCCGAGGAGTTCGGGCACGGTCTCGATGCGGCGGATGGCGCGCAGCACGGTCTCGCGGCAGGCCGGGTCGTCAAGGTGGTCATCGGCGAGGCCGAAGCTTCCAGCTCCTTCGATGGCCAGCACGTCGATATCGCGCAAACCGCTGGTGGCCAGCTCGGTGCGCAGCTCGTCGGGGCGGTGGACGTAGGCCAGGGTGAACCACTCCGGATGCTGGTGCGGGTCAGGGTTGCGATGCACCCCGTCGCGCACGTCGCCGATGACGATGCCCTCGAACACCGGATCGGCCAACGCGCCGCTGCGCAGCCCGTCGAACGTCGAGGCATAGCGGGAGATCGCCGCCGCGAGCACCACACCACCTGGCTTGAGTACCCGCTGGGTTTCGGCCAGCGCCAGCGCCCGCTGATCGGGCTCGATCATGTGGTACAGCGGACCGAAGAGCAGCACGGCGTCGGCGCTACGGTCGTCGAACGGCAACCGGCGGGCATCACCAACGGTGACCGAACACAGCGGGGCGTCCGGCTGCGCTCGAGAGGCGACCGCAGCCGCCTCGACGTGCGGCGGCCACGGGTCGAGCAGGTGCACCTGGTAGCCAGCCCGGGCCAGCGGCAGCGCGTAGGCGCCGCGCGCCCCTCCAACGTCGTAGATCACCGCCGGCGGGCCCGGGAGGTACCGGCCGAGCAGCTCCTCCGTACGCAGCCGTTCCAGCCGCCCCCAGGTGTCCAGCCGGTCCCGCTCAGGATCATGGCTGTAATGCGCCGCGATCGCCGCCTCGAAGTCCCTCACCATGACTCGACGCTAACGGCACACCACAACTCCCCGCGTCCAACACCACGTCCGCTGACCGATCGCCAATTGGGATGTCTCACTCGTTGGGTAGCGCGTGCCTTGATCCCAACCGGTCGAAGCAATTGATCTTGGTGTAGATCGTCGGCGACACCGGCCCGTTGTTCACGCACCTTGCACCGAGCACGGAAGCCGTCACAGACAGGATAAATCCGCACCTCTCCGGCGGTACCTACCGGTAGCGGTGGCCGTCCCACTATCTCCTCCTAGCGTCCAAGGGTCGCTAGTTCGTCAACAGTCTCAGCCTAGATCTTTCGTGCGCCCAACGCTGGTGGTCGGTAAGTATTCGGAATTCCCGTCTGGTGATCGGCCAGGCTGTCCCACCGGGTCCTCAGCGTCGGTAGGCGTTGGTGAGGGTGTCGTTGAGGACTCTGGTGCGTACTTAGCGGTACGGGCCGCAATCACGGGTCAGCGGCTTCCGAGAATGCGCGCCAGGTTCCGCCGTGCCGGCAACGCCTGGGGTGGCATCGGCCGTCGGGGACGCGCCAGGCAAGCGGGCCGCCAGATCCGCCATCAGTGCATCAGCACCGACCGGGCGGCCACGGTAGCCGACATGCCCGTCGGGCCGGATGACGTACGCGCTGGCCGGCTCGATGCCGTACTGGCGGTGCGCGGACCGGTCCGGGTCGCCGAGCGCCGACGGGTGGTCGGCGAAGCGCTCCGCGCTGATCACACGCGCGATCACCAGCCCCGGGTACGCCCGTTCGATCCGCTCGGCGATCCGGCACAGCTCCACGGCCGGTCGCGCGTGGTCGTCAAGCCCGGTGAACAGCAGCACTGTGTGGTGCGTGCCTCGGAGCACATCGTGGATCCGTCCTGGCTTCCCGTTGATGAGCACGTCGACCTCCCGTGCCCGGTCGCCCGGCGCGGGCGCGTCCTGCCAGCCGGAGCCGTCCTCGGCGTTGAGCGGGCTGTCCGGGTAGTGCAGCCGCAACTGGGCCAGCGTGCCGAGGAACCACCGGCGGAATGAGTGTCGAGTCAGCACTCGGGTGACCAGGTGCGGGGCCAGTCGGCCACGGGCCGTCTCGGTCAGCGCCAGTCCTCGCTCGATCTCGACCTTGTTCTTGAACGTGACGCTAAGGCCTGGCGCCCGGATACCGATCGCCAGCGCCTCGTCGATCACGCCCATGTCATCGAAGATCTCCATGGTCCGAGGCCAGACAACCAGCGCCCGCGAGGTGGTCGCAGGCGCCGGAGCGCGATAGCTGAATTTACGCCGATGCTACTACGGTTCGAGCCAAAGTCGTTGGTGATGGTGTCGTTGAGGACTCTGGTGCGTACTTGCCGACACGCCGTAGTGCCGGGCTAGGTCAGGTAGTGGTCCGGCACGCCTTCGGACCGTAGGGTGCTCCTGGTGGAGCAGGTGCGCGGGAGCTGCTCGACCTGCGGGTCGAGGTGGGTCGGCGCCGGCCGCTGTCATTGTCCGGTCTGCTGTGTGACCTGGGATGACGAGCAACTGTACGAGGCTCATCGCCTCGGTGGTGGTGACTGCCGTTCGCCCCAGGCGCTCGGACGCCTTGAGCCGCGTCTCGGTGTCTGGTGCGCTCGGATGGACATGAGGGCCGCTGGCTGACGGACCACTCCCCCGTCGGCAAGCGCTACCTCGCCCTGCCGTGACCGGCGTTCAGGAGAGCAGCGCGCGGATGTCGTCAGCGTCCAGGGTGGAGCCGAAGACGTTGCCGTCGTTCATGACGCCGGCGAACAGCTCCGCCTTGCGGTTCGCCATGGCCAGCACCTTCTCCTCGATGGTGTCCTTGGCGATGAGGCGGTACACCATGACGTTGCGGGTCTGCCCGATGCGGTGCGTCCGGTCCACCGCCTGCGCCTCGGTGGCGGGGTTCCACCACGGGTCGAGCAGGAAGCAGTAGTCCGCCTCGGTCAGATTCAGCCCGAACCCACCCGCTTTGAGGCTGATCAGGAAGACGGGGACCGTGCCGTCCTTGAACCGCCGCACGACTTCGGGCCGGTTGCGGGTCGAGCCATCAAGGTAGCTGTAGGCCACCCCGGTGGCGTCGAGCCGCTCACGGACGTGCGCGAGGAAGCCGGTGAACTGGCTGAACACCAGTGCCCGGTGCCCACCGTCGATCACCTCGCCGAGCTGGTCGACCAGCGCCTCGATCTTGGCGCAGCCCAGCTGCTGGTACTCGGGCTCGACGAGCCCGGGATGCAGGCTGAGCTGGCGCAGCAGGGTGAGTGAGCGCAGGATCGTGAACCGGTTGCGGTCCACGTCGTCAATCAGCCCGAGCACCTTCTGCCGCTCCCGCTGCAGGTGCCGCTGGTAGATGCGGCGGTGCTGCGGGTCGAGCTCCACTATGAGCAGCTGCTCCTGCTTCGCGGGCAGATCAGCGGCCACCTGCTCCTTGGTCCGGCGCATGACCAGCGGCTTGATCCGTCGCCGCAGCCGGGCCAGCAGCTCGGCATCGCCCTGTTTCTCGATCGGCCGGGCGTAGTGGTCGCGAAACCGGGTCGGGCTCGGGAACAGCCCCGGCGCGGTGATCGACAACAACGACCACAGCTCCATGAGGTTGTTCTCCATCGGGGTACCGGTGATCGCCAGCTTGAACGGTGCCGGGAACCGCCGCGCGCACTGGTAGACCTTCGACTGGTGGTTCTTCGTGAACTGGGCCTCGTCCAGGATCAGGCCGGACCACTCCGCCGCGGCGTAGGCATCGGCGTCGAGCCGGAACAGGGTGTACGAGGTGACCACGACGTCCGCGCCGGCCATCACGTCCGGCAGGTCCTGGCCCCGGCGCCGCAGGGTGTCGGTGATCGTCACCACCGCCACGCCGGGCGCGAAGCGCGCCGCCTCGGCCGCCCAGTTCGCCACCACGCTGGTCGGGGCGACGATCAGGAACGGCGCCGTGCCGGGGTCGGCCTGCTTGGCGTGGCAGATCAGGGCCAGCGCCTGCACCGTCTTGCCCAGCCCCATGTCGTCGGCCAGGATGCCACCAAGCCTGTGCTGCCACAGGAACGCCAGCCAGCCGAACCCGTCGTGCTGGTAGGGCCGCAGCTGCGCGGTCAGCGTGGCCGGCAGCTCCGTGCCCGCGAGCCCGTCCAGGGACAGCAGGCCAGCGACCTGCTGCCGCCAGGCCCGCGCCTGACGGTCGATCACGCCCAGGGTGGCCAGCTCCTCCCACAGACCCGCCTGGAACCGGCTGATCCGCAGCGCACCGGCCGGAGCGTCCCGCAACGCCCGCGCCTCCTCGATCAGTGTGCGCAACGTCTGCAGCTCGGGCTTGTGCAGGGAGAAGTACGCCCCGTCGGGCAGCAGCAGGTGCGACTCACCCGCGGCCAGCGCCATGAACACGTCGGTGAATGGGACCTGCCTGCCCTCGACGGTGATGCGGACGCCGAGGTCGAACCAGTCGGTGTCGCCGACCACGTCGGTGGTCGACACACCGATGCGCAGCGAGTCGGTCGCCTCCCGGTAGTCCGCCGGTTCACCACTGCGCTCGACGGCGACCCCCGGCGCGTCGGCCAGCAGCGGTAGCACCTCGGTGGTGAACCGCATCGTATTCAGGCCGGCCAACTGTGCGCGCGGCAACAGAGCCGACCCCGGACCTATCCCCGATCGACCCAGCCCGAACTGATCGAGCGGTACGTCGAGCGCGTCGAGCACGGCCCGCTCCGCAGCCGGGTCCCGAACCCCCCCAAAAACGTCGTCGGCCCCGGACGGCGCAAGCGGTACCCGCACCGCCGCGTCGCCCACCTCGTAGGACCACTCCCACTCGACGGACAGGTCGTGCTGGTCGCCGTAGGACGCCCGCAGCACCAGGGTGGGCTCTGAGATTACTGGTGGCGTGAAGCCGCCGTCAGACGACACGATCGTCGCCAGTTGGCGCAGCCGGGGATAGACGTCGTCGCGGAACCGGCCGGCCTGCCCTTCGGGCACCGGCAGCCGCTGGCCCTCCAGCACCATCCGCTGCAGCGGGGGCGCAACGGGATTGGCAAGCCTCGCCAGCCGGAACCGCCACTCGGCGGGGTTCGGATTGCTCTGCATCTGCGTCCGCGACACGTGCACGACGCCATGACCGTCGACGCCGATGAACACGACCGGCACCTCGTCGCCGGTGGATTGCCCTGGCCCGGTGGATTGTCCTGGCCCGGTGGATTGTCCTGGGCCGGTGGATTGTCCTGGGCCGGTGGATTGCCCTGGGCCGGTGGATTGCCCTGGCCCGTCGAGGCGCAGCACCGGCGCGATGACCAGCGAGCCCGGTCCCGGTCCCGCAGTGACGTCCAAGCACAGCTCGGCGTGGCCGTACCGCTCGAGGGCGCCGAGCCGCTTGCGCGCGTGCACAATCTCCAGCCCGATGTCGGCGGCCTCGTCCAGGAATGACCACAGCCGCCGGCTGCCGAACGTGGCCAGATCGATCGTCTTGTCCTCCCGTGCGCTGTAGTAGCTCGGCGCGTCGCTACGCGCTTTGTACAGCGCGTACAGCTCCCGCAGCAGCCGCACGTGCGACGCGCGGCAGTCACCGTAGGAGTAGGCCGGTGCGAGCTTGCCCCAGCTCATCCCGCCGCCGACCCACCCGGTGTGGCCCAGCCGCACCAGCCGGGCCAGCAGCTTCGGCCCCACCGCCACCCTGGCGCCGCGCGTGGTGCTGGCCGGTGCCACGGCCAGGGAGAGCTCGATGCCCAGCGCGGCACCATCAGCGGGCTGCCGAGCCGGCGCAAGCAGCGCACCGAGCGTCTGCTCCCAGGACGGCGCCGGTGGGCCGCCGCCAGCCGGCTTGGCGGGACTGGCCAGCTTGGCGGGACTGGCCGGGCCGGCGGCAGCGATCGCCACCGCGACCACGTGCTTGCAGTCGATGCCGACCGGGCACGTGCACTCACCGAACGCGAACGCCAGCCGCGCGCCACCTCGCGACTTGAGGTACACCGCAGTCCGGTAATCGGCACCGCTGCTGCCCCGCACCACCGCCCGCATCGCGCTATCGGTGCCGTCCCACTCCATGTGCAGGACTGCGTGCTGCCGCGCGTACGCCCGGCCCCTGGCGTAGGTCTGCGCATCCACAGCGGCCGAGATGCTGGCCGGGTCGACACCCTCCACCACGACGAGCTGCACGCGGCTACCTCCTCCGTCAACCAGCGCGGGTCACTTCGCTGGCGGCGAGGGTAGCCGCCGGCACTGACAACGCCCGCCGCCGCGCCGGGTATCCCCTCAGCGTGCCTGGAGGGGTCCGGCGACCTCCCACAGTGCGCTCACTGGAACGGCCTGCAGGCGCGGGCCGAACGGCAGCCTCTGGGTGCCGGTATAGAGCACGAGCCCGGCGAGGAGATCGTCACCCAGCCGGTCCGCGAGGTGCCGCACACCGGCGTCAGCGTCGGGTCGGCACGCCGACCCGCACCCGCTGATCAACCCCGCACTTCTCCCGTATCCTGCCCACCAGATTAGGTGCTCTCCCCACCGGACTGATCATCGCCTCGTAACCGACCTACTCGCGGAATCGGGTCTGAAACAACGTGCACGAACTAACTCCCTTGAGAGGTGATCACCGGTGGGTCCTGTTGACCCCGAGTTCTTCGACGACGACGAGGTGAGTGCCGCGCTGGCGGCCCGTGACATCGGCGCGCTCTACCGCCTCCTGGGGCGGGTAGAGGTGAGTCAGCGCCGGATCGCGGACTTGACCGGTCAGTCCCAGTCCGAGGTGAGCGAGATCCTCAAGGGCCGCCAGGTGCTGAACGTGCGGGTGCTGGAACGTATCGCTGACGGGATCGGCATACCCCGGGCACGGTTGGGCGTGAGCTACGGTGAACAGGCGCCGGACACACCGTCCGTCGAGGAGGACGTGGATGAGGACGTGAAACGCCGTGTCCTGATCGCCGCCATGATGGTGGCGGCCGCGAACCAGGGGGCACAGGCCCTGGAAGAGCCCCCCGAGTGGGCCGTGACGACCGGGGAGTCGCTGCCCTCGCGGCTGGACATGTCCCACGTGCACACCGTGCGGGCTGTCACGGAGCGGTTGCGCGGGGTGGCCCGGTACTACGGTGGGCAGGGCGATGTGTTCGGCGCCGCCGCGATGCTCTACTCGCGGTGGATGCGGGTGCCCGCGCCCGAGGTGGTCAAGGCACAGCTTGGTGCCGCGTTAGCTGAGCTGCACACCGAGGCGGGCTGGTGCTGCCACGACGCGGGGGTGGACGGCATGGGCCACTTCACTCGCGCCGTGCGGCTGGCCGATCGGGCCGGGGACGCCTGCGGGATCGCCAACGCCGCGTGGCACGCTGGGTTGGTGCTGGTCCGCAAGGGGTACCCCAACGACGCGCTGAAGCTATTCCAGCTCGGGCAGTACCGGCTCCGAGGGTTCGTGCCCGGCAAGTCCCTCTCGGCAACCGATGACTCCCGGGTACCGACCCTCACCGCGCAGTTGACCCGGCAGTCCGCGACCGCTTACGCCGTCATGGGCGGCCTTGACGAGGCCACCCGTTACCTCGCCAAGGCGAACGACGGGCAGGCGCCCCGCGATGCGTTCGATCGCGGGGCCGCCGATCTTGGGACCGCGAGGGTTCAGCTCTATCTGGGCCAGTTCGACGCTGCCGAGCGGTCCGCCGCCAGCGCGGTGCGCAACTACGGCGAAGGCCACCACCGCCGGAGCCACACCGTGGCCGAACTCGTCCTCGCCGAGGTGCACATCCGCACCGGGGAGCCTCAGGGGTTGACGCTGGCCCACGGGGCCATCACCAAGGTGACGACCTTGCAGTCTGTCGCCGTGCGGCGGGAACTGTTAGTGCCGCTGGCCACCGCGCTGGAAGCCCGGCCCGGTGCCGATACCCAGGAGCTAGCCCGAACGGCTCGGCAGCTCGCCGTGACCCGGATCTAACGGTTTTCTCGCTATTTCCGCCTCATTCGCGTTCGTTCGCGGGCATCCGCCAGCTGTCGCGAGCACGCTCCGACGCAGGTCACGGGCGGTGCTGAGCAGACGCGGACACACCACCGGAGTCCTGAAAATCGGCAACGCCGGCGGTTCGGCCCCGCCCCTGGCCACAGCCTCTGAACAGCGGAAACGTCCTTTTTCGATGATCTTCGATCGATCTCTGCCCACTGGCTGCCCACTTCCGCCGGCAACACGCGAAGCTCCTCCATACCTCACAGGGTCAGGATCTTCTTCAGGCTGTCAGAAGCAGTCGGCGAGCTCGGCGATCGTGATGCGGTGCCCCTGCCGTGGGAAGATCTTTCAGGTGAGGGTGTCTCCGAGGGGCCTGACCGGCATCCTGCCGCAGCGGCGGGGTCAGGGTCTAGGTGCGGATGTGCCGCGGCCGGCATGGTCGAGTTGGCCGATGCCAATGGGCGGTTGCGTGTTCGTGGACTATAATTCTGGTCCATGAGCACGATACCGTTGTCTGAAGCGAAGGCCCGACTCTCCGAGATCGCTGACGAAGTCGGGCGTACTCACCAGCGCGTCCACATCACCCGCAACGGCCGTGACTACGTCGTGCTGCTTGCCGCAGAGGATCTCGAGTCCATTGAGGCGACCCTAGAGCTACTCGCCGATCCCCAGGCCCAGGAGCGCAGCAATGCCGGCGAGGCCGACTTCGTTCGGGGTGATGTGCTCGACGAACAGCAAGTTCGAGCTCTGATCGACGAGCGACACCGGAAACATGCCGGGTGACCTACCGGGTGCGCGTGGCTCGTGCCGCGGCACGCCAACTCACCGAACAACTGCCGGAGGCCGTCGCTGCGGCATGCGTGGAGTTCCTGTACGGGCCACTGGCCGAGAATCCCCATCGCGTGGGAGCGGCGCTGCGTAAGCCCTTCGAGGGCTACTGGCGCGCTCGCCGCGGGCAGTACCGAGTTCGGTACACCATCGACGACAGCACCCGGACCGTCCAGGTCTTGGACATCAACCATCGGCGGGATGCCTACCGTTGATCGCGGAGCCTACGGCCGGTGTTTCGCGGGCCGAGCAGAGCATGCCGATGCCCTTATGTTCATTCGCCGGCTTGGTCATTTCCCTTGTGTGGTCTCAGCTGCAGACCAGACGGTGAACGTCTCACGCCCGCAGGTGGTAGACCAGCGCGGTTACACTGTGGAGTACGCTCACCACCCTCCCTCGCGATAAGGAGAGTAAGTGCCACTGGAAATTAAGATTGGCAGCCGCACCATTGTTGGGCCAGGCACAATGATCCGCAGAATACGCGAGCCCAAACTTCGCGATGGTGAGATCAGGTGCACGCCAAGCGGGAGCGCTGGCTCGTACACGATGCGCTCTGAGACTCCACGAATAAGGCGGCGCGTCAAGCGATTCGCCAGACGGTTCTGGAGGTGGAACTGATTTATGCGAGTTTTGCCGAGGCGGTCGACGGGAGAAAAGGAAACCGGCGTCGACCACCAGAACGGTATCAACGCCGCTATCGACCGCAGCCTGTCGAACGGCCGCCAGGAAGGACTGAACGACAAGGTCCGGCTAATCATCCGTCGCGCCTACGGCTTCCACAGTGCCCAAGCCGCTCTGGCCACCGTCATGCTCGCCTGCGGACCCGTCAAACTCGAGTTCCCTTACCACACCCCACCACCCACATATAGGGCGGTAGAACCATACTGTAAGCACTACCTCCGAGGATTTACCCGCATTCGAATTGACGGTAATCCAGCATGCTCATCCGGAGCATGCTTCCAACGGCACGCCTCAGTTCTGAGTCGTTGATCATGGTTCTGTGCCCGCTGATCCGCGTCCGTCTTATGAGGCTTGCGAGGAGCTTGCTGCTCTGGTGGCAGCGCAGACTGGACGGATCGCAGCGCTTGAGACTGAGGGGCGCGGGTCGTGGTGGACAGGCCGGTGAAGGCGTCTCGGTGTGGCCAGTTGAACGGTAGCTGCAAGGTGATGCGGCGGGATTGTCGGGCGATGCGGGCGGGTAGGTTGATCAGGTGGAGGCGCAGGGTGCCGGTGCGCACTGTGCCGTGAAAGAGGCTGGCCAGGCAACCAGCGGCGCGGGTGAGGTTGTGGGCGATGGCCGCCAGCGTCAACCAGGCCGCGTTCGCGGCGAACGATCCTCCAGGGCATATGCGCCAGGGCTGAGTCTTTAAGGTCAGCGTTGACTTGTTCGATGATCGCGTGTTCACGATGTTGTTTCTCGGCTTGTACCAGTTCCGAGGTCGAGTCGGTGATGAACACGGGATAACGCCGCGCGGTGAACAACTCACCCTGATCGGCCACAACGTTCCTGTCTTTCACCCGCCGGACGATCAACCGGGCAGTGATCCGCTCGGATTTCCGCCGTGACTGACATGCGGTGTAGGTGGTCTCGGCGATCTCCGCGTCGGAGATCCACCGCCCGCTGTCCTCATCATAATAGCTGGGCAGTCACAACCGGCGGGCTTCGAGCAGGCTCCGCAGAAGGTACGCGCCGGGTGGGGGTGGGAGAACCCGCTCCAGCCGGTAGCCGGCGGCAGCCAACAGCGCCTGATGCTCCGCACGGGTGCGTTCGCGTCCCTCCATTTGGACGAGCATGATCAGGTTGAGCAGGTGGATCGGGGACGGTCCAGGCTCGGTCGGCAGGACGTTCTCGACCAGCAGCAGCGTGGACCCGGGCCGGGCGGCCCGGTGACAGTTGGCCAGGATCCGCAGCGCGTGGGCGTCGTCCCAGTCATGCAGGACCGACTTGAGCACATACAGGTCACCACCCGGCGGTACCTCGGTGAAGAAGTCGCCGCCGACGAGTTCCACCCGCTCGACCAGCCCCTGGGCGATGATCATCGGGCGGGCTTGGGCGATCACCTCGGGTCGGTCGAAGAGCACGCCGGTCGCCTGTGGCGCTGCCTCCAGTAGACCAGCGAGCAGGACGCCCTGGCTGCCGCCGACATCGACGATCCGGGCAAACCGGGTCATGTCATAGTAAGCCGCGACCTCGGCGGCGACGCTGGCTGACAGACCCCCCATGGCCCCGGCGAAGACCGCGCCTTCCTCGAGGTTTTTCTGGTAGTACTCCCAGAGCTCCATGCCCAGGGTTGTGGTGGCGGTGGAGCGGCCAGTCATCACCGCGTCCAGCAGGCGACCGCAGAGAAACCATTGCCCCGGGGCGGCCAACGCGATGGCGAAGTCGCGCAGTGATGCGGGTTGGGCGTCTGTGGCCAGGCAGCCCCCGACGGGGGTGAGGACGAACCGGTCCGGTTCGTCCTCGGCTGTCAGACCCACAGTGGTAGCGGCACGCAACAGGCGGGCGAGGCCATCGGGATCAGCACCGATGGCCTCGGTCAGCTCGACGCTGGATCTCGGTCCCGCAGCGAGCAGATCGGCCAGACCCAGTTGAGCGACGGTGGCCACGATCTGGGTGACCTGGTAGCCTAGAATCATCTCGATGAGCCGCGCGGCGGGCGCGGCTTCGGCCGGTGCGCTGGCGAGTGAGTTGTCGTAGGTGTTGGACATGGATGCTCCTCAACTAACCGTCAATGTCGCCCGCCAGCGTGATGGGACCAGCGGTTTGCCATGACCCTGAGGCCACCGGGTCTAGTCAGCAAGCATGATGGTCTCCGTTCTAGTGGTCAACTGACACGCCGGTGTTGGCGTCCGTTTTCGTGGGGTTGCTGGGTTCTTGGTAACGTCGGGAAGAGTCGCCGCCGCTAGGGAATAGTAATCAAGGGGACGCGGACGTGTTCGGGCCGAAAACCGATCCTCATCGCGTAGGAAATCAGCTTCTTCAGAAATTCGGACCGGCCGAAGAGGTTGCCGAACTTCTGCCGGTCCGACATGTCTTTCGAGAACGATCACATTGATGCCCGCGCGGGCGAGCAGCAGACCCAGCATGGCGCCAGCTGGTCCCCCTCCGACGACGCAGGCGGTGGTGGTGAGCGATGGAACCCTTGTATTCCGTCCCCCCCACTACGGATAACACAGGATTTCTGCCTTGTCCTCGACGATCGCGACCGCGCGCCCAGCCCGCGCCGGCCCGCGCGACTTTGACCGGGAAGCAGACGAGGGTGAATCCGTAGGCCTCTGGCAGCGCGTCAAGGCTGGCCAGCCGCTCGATCTGGCAGAACTCCCGCTTCCGCCCGG
>JBOHFY010000009.1:0-12259 GCA_050699895.1 Pseudonocardiaceae bacterium | reverse complement strand
CTGCTGTTCCTGACGCCGCCGCAGCAGCGCCCGCATCTGGTCGGGCTCCAGCAGCCCGGGCAGCCCGAGGTAGTCCTGCTCATCCTCGGTCGTGGCGAAGGCGGCCGTGCCGAAGGAAGCACCGTCGTAGATCACCTGGTCTAGTTCGGCGCTGGCGCCCAGCGCGGTGAACGCGCGCTCCTGCTCGCCGGGCTCGTCGCGCTGGGCGTTGGCCCGCGCGAGCGCGTCGTCGTCCCAGCCCTCCTCGGCCCGGTGCGGCGCGCCGAGCACGTGGTCGCGCTGTTTCTCCAGCTCACTCGCCAACCCCAGCAGCACGGGCACGCTGGGCAGGAACACCGTCGCGGTCTCGCCGGGCCGCCGCGACCGGACGAACCGGCCAACCGCCTGGGCGAAATACAGCGGGGTAGCCGCTGAGGTCGCGTATACCCCGACCGCCAACCGGGGCACGTCGACGCCCTCGGACACCATCCGGACCGCGACCAGCCAGCGCTCGTCGGAGTCGGCGAACGCGGCGATCCGGCTGGAGGCTGACGGGTCGTCGGACAGCACCAGCACCGGTTCCCGGCCGGTAATCTTCCGCAGGATCCCGGCGTAGGCCTTGGCCGCGGTGTGGTCGGTGGCGATCACCAGGCCGGCCGCGTCGGGCAGCGCGCCGGCGCGCAGCTGGGTCAGCCGGGTGGCCGCGGCGGCAAGCACCGAGGGGATCCACTCCCCCGCCGGGTCTAGCGCGGTGCGCCAGGCCCGCGCGGTGTGCTCGGCGGTGAGCGGCTCCCCCAACCGCGCCGAGTACTCCTCCCCCGCGCTGGTCCGCCAGTGGGCCTCACCGGAGTAGGCGAGGAACATCACCGGCCGCACCACCCCGTCGGCCAGCGCCTCGGAGTAACCGTAGAAGTGGTCCGCGGCGGAGCGCAACGCGCCGGCGGCATCTGGTTCGTAGCTGATGAACGGGATCGGTGTGTCGTCGCTGCGGAACGGGGTTCCGGTCAGGGCGAGTCGGCGCGTCGCTGGGGTGAACGCCTCCCGCACGCCTTCACCCCAGCTTTTGGCGTCTCCAGCGTGGTGGATCTCGTCGAGCACCACCAAGGTGCGGCGCCCCTCAGTACGCACCCGGTGCAGGGTCGGGTGTGCCGCGACCTGGGCGTAGGTGACGACGACGCCGTGGTAGTCACGAGAGGTGGCGCCCACCGAGTTGCGGAACTCGGGGTCCAGCGCCAGGCCCGCCTCGGCGGGCGCGGCCGCCCACTGGTGCTTGAGATGCTCGGTGGGGGCGACCACGGTCACCGCCTGCACGGTCCGGTCGGCCAGCAGCTCGGCCGCCACCCGCAAGGCGAAGGTCGTCTTGCCGGCACCCGGCGTGGCGACCGCGAGGAAGTCCCTCGGCGCGCTGGACAGGTACCGGGCCAGCGCGCTGCGCTGCCAGGCGCGCAACGGCCGGCGCGAGAATGCGGCAACGGCGGCGGTCTCGGCGGGGCGGGACACGGCAGGCGAGGCACTCCTTCGGTCGATCTGGCGCTGGGGCGCCCCGTGAGTGGCGATGCGACCTCTCGCTCGTATCGCCACTCACGGGTTCGGCGGGGCCGAACGCTACCCCGGCGGGTCACGCTGTGCGTACGCAACCGAATGGACCATCCTGGGAACCGACATGGATGCCCCCGCCGAGCCCAGCGCCGACGAGCGGTCCCGACACGTCACGCTGCGGCTGATCTCCCGGACCGCTGCCAAGGCGTGGAAGGACAGTTTCGTCTCGATGTCGGCCCAGGCGGCGTTCTGGATGACGCTGTCGCTGCCGCCGCTGCTGCTGGGGCTGCTGGGCAGCCTCGGATTCGTCGCCAGCTGGCTCGGCCCGGCCACAGTCGGGGCGGCGCAGCGGGAAATCCTGCGGTTGGCCACCGGCGTGTTCAGCGCCGATGTGGTCAACCAGATCATCCGACCGACGGTGTCCGACATCCTCACCCGGGGGCACAGCTCGATCGTCTCGGTCGGGTTCGTCATCTCGCTGTGGGCCGGTTCCTCGGCACTGGCATCCCTCGTGGACTCGATCACCGCCGCCTACCGCCAACACACCGTCCGCCACCCAGTGTGGCAGCGGATCTTCGCCTTGCTGCTCTACGCGGTGGCGCTGATCGCATCAGTAGTCGTGCTGCCGCTGACCGCGCTGGGCCCGGACCTGATCCCTGAGCTGCTCCCGAAGGCGGTTCGGCCCACGGTGACCCAGTTGGTCACCATCTTCTACTACCCCGGGCTCGGCGCCCTGCTGATGGTCGGACTGGCCACACTGTACAAGGTGGTCCTACCCCGCAAGCTGCCGTGGCACCGCGGGCTGCCCGGCGCCCTGCTGGCGATGGCGGTCTTCCTGGTCACCAGCACCGGGCTGCGGCTGTATATCTCGTCGGTCACCGGCACCGGGGACACCTACGGGGCGCTCGCCACCCCGATCGCCTACCTGCTGTTCTCGTTCTTCATCGCGATGGCGATCGTGCTCGGCGCCGAGTTCAACAGCGCGATCGAGGAGATCTGGCCAGCTCACCCGACTCGACGGGATCGCCGGCGCGGGCGGCGACGGGTGATGGCCCGCTGCGGCGCATCAACGAACCGCTCGGCCCAGAAACGCGAATCCTCATCAGCTCCGCATCAGCAGGACATCCGCACCCGGGCAGCAACCGAGTAGGAGTGCTCATGTCTTTCGACATCGTGAACTACAGCTCCACCGCCGGCCGAGTGGTGGACAACGACGTCGACTACTCCGCGTTCGAGCGCGCACCGCTACCCGAGGCTGCCCTGAGAGCGCTGCGGTACATGTCCGACGTCGAGAGCCACACCATCTGCTACCTGCGGGATCTGCTGGTCACGCCGTCACACCAGGACCCGGACGTCACGACGTTCCTGACCATGTGGGCCTTCGAGGAGTTCTGGCACGGCGAGGTACTGGACAAGGTGCTGGCCGCGCACGGCCGGGCCGTGGGCCCCGATCGGATCCGCGGCATCCGGCTTGCCCAGGGCCGCGCTGACCGGTTGGCTCCGGTCTACCAGGCGCTGGCGGCCAATCTGATCGGTGACGACTTCATCGCCGTGCACATGGCCTTCGGAGCGATCAACGAATGGTCCACCTACGCCGGCTACGGGCAGGTACTGGCCCAGACGGACCATCCCGAGTTGACCACAATAGTCA
This sequence comes from Pseudonocardiaceae bacterium, assembly GCA_050699895.1. GTDB lineage: Bacteria > Actinomycetota > Actinomycetes > Mycobacteriales > Pseudonocardiaceae. The sequence continues at coordinate 9,090 of JBOHFY010000009.1, read as the reverse complement.
GCCGCATCCGGCGGCAGGAGGCCCGACACGCGGCCTTCTACGCCAGCCAGGCGCGAGAGCGGCTGGAGCGCTCGCGCGCCGCCCAGCTGCTGACCCGGTTTGTCCTCAAAATGATGTGGACCCCGGTAGGGTCGGGGATCATGCCGGCCGAGGAGACAGCGTTCCTGGTGCGCTACCTGATGGGCGGCGCCCAGGGCGCCCGGATGATCAAGCAGATCGACGACAAGATCAACCGGCTGCCCGGCTTAGCTGGCATGCATCTGGTCAGCCGCTCCGCCGCTCGCTACGGGGTGGGCCCCGATGCCGCCAGACGTGGCGCCGCGCCGGTCCAGCGAGCCGGTCGCCGGTTGTGGTCCCTGGTGCGCTCTCCCTCGCTCAGCCGCTGAGTGACCCCGAGTGGTAAAGCGCCAGCTCACCCTTCCCGCCGAGACCCGCTCGCGCGACTCGCGCCAGCAGCCCCGCCCGGGCCTGGGGGCCAACGCCGTCCAGCGCCACCTGGTCGAGCTCTACCCGGAATCCGGCGGGCCCCAGCAGCCGGACCCGCAGGTCGCGCACCGGAACCTGGTGCTCGGCGAGGTACGCTGCCGCAGCCAGCTCGGCCCGCTCCACCAGCGCCAGCACCTCGACAGTCACCGGTACCCCGACCGCGACCCGGGATGCCAGGCACGGGGTGCTCGGCTTGTCCCGCACCGTCAGGTTCCAGTGCGCGGCCAGCTGGCGCACGATCTCCTTGGTCGCGCCCATCTCGGCGAGCGGCTCGCACACCCCAAGCTCACGGGCCGCCCGCAGTCCCGGGCGGTGCGCGGCGCGCCGGTCATCAAGGTGCGTGCCGGTAGCGACGTGGGCAAACCCGCGCCGCTGCGCGAGACCGCGCACCGCAGCGAGCACGGTCCGCTTACAGAAGTAGCAGCGATCGCCGGCATTGGCCCGGTAGCCCGGGTCGGTGTGCTCGTCGGTGGGCAGCACCACCAGTTCCGCCCCAATCTGCCCGGCGACGCGCTGGGCGCTCGTGAGCTCGGCGCGCGCCAGGCTGGGCGAGTCGGCGATGGCGGCCAGCACGGCGCCGGCGCCAAGCGCCCGGACCGCCGCGGCCAGCACCACAGCGGAGTCGACGCCGCCCGAGAAGGCCACCACCAGCCCGTTCAGCCGCCCCAGCCGGTCCAGCAGAGCCGTCGCGGCGGAGGTGGTGCTGGCGAGATCCGCAGTGTGCATAGTCGACGATCCTCGCATGTTCCCTCGCATTTCCGGGGCGGCGGCGGAGCGCGTGAGATAGTCAGCGCCGTGCTCGACTCCGCACCGCAGCCACCGCGGGACCCCAGGGCGCATCCAGGGCCGGCCCCAGCCAGCACGGCCGGGGCCGGTGATCGGATCGGCGACGTAGCCGGTATCGCCCGCTTGGATCTGGACCGCGCCCAACGCACCGCCGTACCCGAGGTCGTCTTCGCCGAGGGCAAGACCGAGGAGCAGACGCTGCAGCTGCTGGCCGCGCAGCGGCGCGCCAACCCCGGATTCCCCGCGCTGGCCACCCGGTGCCCCGAGGGCGTGCTGCGCCGGGCGCCGGGCACCTTCCCCGCCGAGCCGGTGGTGGCTGACCTCCTCGGGCGGACTGTGATCGTCGGTGCGCTGCCCCCAGCCCGCGGGTTGGTCGCGGTGCTCACCGGAGGCACCTCGGACCTGCCGGTCGCGCACGAGGCGATCGCCACCCTGCAGGCGCTCGGCGCCGGGCACCGGTTGATCGCCGATGTCGGGGTCGCGGGGCTGCACCGATTGCTGGCGCACCTTGACGAGCTGTCCGGAGCCGACTGCGTGATCGCCATCGCCGGGATGGAGGGCACGCTGCCCGGGGTGGTGACCGGGCTGATCCGAGCGCCCGTGGTCGGGGTACCCACCAGCGTGGGCTACGGGGTCAGCGCGGGCGGGTACGTCGCCGCGGCGACGATGCTCGCCTCCTGCGCTCCTGGACTGCCGGTGGTCAACATTGACAACGGGTTCGGCGCGGCGGCCCACGCCGTCAAGATCGTCGCGCGGGTGCACGGTGGCTGAGCGCAGGGCGGCGTATCTGGACTGCACCGCGGGTGTGGCCGGGGACATGCTACTGGGCGCGTTGCTGGACGCCGGCGCCGATTTTGCCGCGGTGCGCGCCGCGGTCAGATCGTTGGGGGTGCCCGGCCTGGACGTCGCGATCGAGCAGACCCGGCGCTGCGGGTTGCGCTGCGCGCGAGCCGTCGTCAGCACCCCGCCCACCGGCCAACCCACCCGGGGGCTGGCCGAAGTACTAGCCGTCATTGAGGCCGCCCGGCTGGGCACCGCGGCCGCCCGGGGGGCCGCGGGCACCTTCCGGCTGCTCGCCGACGCGGAGGCCGCGGTGCACGGCATCCCCGCTGAGCTGGTGCATTTCCATGAGGTGGGAGCCGCCGACGCGCTGGCCGACGTGGTCGCCACCGCGGTCGCGGCCGAGCAGCTCGGGTTGCTCGCTGACAACGCGCTGCTGACGTGCTCGGCGCTGGCGGCCGGCAGCGGCACCGCGCGCGCCGCGCACGGCACGATCCCGATCCCAGCACCCGCCGTCTTGCGCATCGTGGCCGACTATGGCCTGTCGCTGACCGGCGGGAACCTCGCCGGGGAGCGCACCACACCCACCGGGGCGGCCCTGGTCGCGGCGCTGGCCACGCCCGGTCCGCTGCCCGCGATGACGGTCGAGGCGGTGGGCAGCGGTGCTGGGCAACAGGACAGCCCGGAGCGGCCCAACATCACCCGACTGGTGATCGGCAGTGGTACGGAACCAGCGCCAGGCCCCGCCGAGCCGATCACCGTGGTGGAGACCACCGTCGATGACCTCGACCCGGAGCTGTGGCCCGGGGTCCTGCTCGCCGTCCGGGCGGCCGGAGCATGGGACTGCTGGACCACCGCCACCGTCGGCCGGCACGGCAGGCCTGGGCAAGTACTCACCGCGCTGTGTACCGAGCAGATCCGTCCCGCCGTGGTGGACGCGGTGTTCCGGCACAGCACCACGCTCGGCGTGCGGTGGGCGCTCTGGCAGCGCACCACACTGCCGAGAACCAGCGTGCCAGTGCCGGTGGGACCAGCCGGGGCCGAGCAAGAGATCACTGTCAAGGTCGCCGCCGGGCCGGGAGGACAGCAGACCGCCAAACCTGAGCTCGCCGACGCCGAGCGGGTCGCGCGGGCACTAGGTTGGCCAGTTCGCCGGGTGTGCGAGGCCGCCCTGTCGGCCTACCACCGCGACCATCCGGCTCAACCGTGAGTGGAGAAACCCAGTGGAGGAGCCCAGTGGAGGAGCCCATGAGCACCGATGAGCTCGCCGGATCCCACGTGCTGCTCACCGGCGCCACGGGGTTCCTGGGCCAGGCGACTCTAGAGCGACTGCTGACCAGCTACCCGGACACCCACGTCTCGGTGCTGATCCGGCCCCGTGGCGAGCGCGACGCGGCCAACCGCCTGGGCGCACTGCTCCGCAAGAGTGTGTTCCGCCCGTTGAGTGAGCGTCTCGGCGCGGATGAGCTGGCCCGGGTGGTGCGCGAGCGGGTCACGGTTATTGAGGGTGATCTCGGCTCGGTCGCCCTGCCCACCGACCTCGACATCGTGATCCACGGTGCCTCGACAGTGTCCTTCAACCCCCCGCTCGACGAGGCCTTCCGCACCAACGTCTCGGGCGTGGCGACGCTGTACCAGGCACTCGCCGGCTCGCCGCACGTGGTGCATGTCTCCACCGCCTACGTCGCGGGCAACCGCAAGGGTGTCGTCACGGAGGCGGCGCTGGACCACGCCGTGGACTGGCGGCTCGAGCTGGACATGGCGCTGGCCGCGCGGGCCGATGTGGAGCGGGACTCCCGACGACCGGAGGTGCTGCGCCGCGTGCTGGCGCAAGCGGGCGAGGCGCACGCCAAGGCCGGCCCACAGTCCGCCGCCGCCGACGCCGAGCGGCTGCGCACCGAGTGGGTCACCCACCGGCTGGTGGACTACGGCCGCACCCGGGCCCAGAGCCTGGGCTGGCCGGACGTCTACACGCTGACCAAAGCGCTGGGTGAGCGGGTCGCCGAACAGCTGTGGGCCCACACCGGCCGACCGCTGTCGGTGGTCCGGCCCGCCATCGTGGAGAGCGCGCTGCGACACCCGTATCCAGGGTGGATCGACGGTTTCAAGATGGCCGACCCGCTGATCATCGCCTTCGGACGCGGAGTGCTCCGAGAATTCCCTGGGTTGCCCGACTCCGTGCTCGACGTGATCCCGGTCGATCTGGTGGTCAACACCATCCTCGCGGCGGCGGCCCGGCCGCCCGTCACCGAGCCGGCATACCTGCACGTCAGCTCCGGAGCCAGCAACCCGTTGACCTTCCAGAACATGTACGTGCTGTGCCGGGAGTACTTCGAACGCCACCCCATGCCCGACGGTGATCGCGGCCATATCGAGCCCCCGACTTGGCGCTTCCCCGGCAACCAGCAGGTGGAGCTGACGCTGCGCGCCGGGGAGCGGGCCGCCGCGCTAGCCGAGCGAGTACTGCTGGCCCTGCCACCGTCGACGCGCTCCCATGACTGGCTGACCAGCCTGGACCACCAGCAGCGGGACTTAGGACAACTGCGGGAGTACTCCGACCTCTACGGCGTCTACACCCGCGCCGAGGTGATTTATGACGACAGTCGGCTGCGGGAGCTGCACGCCGCGTTGCCGGCCCAGCGAGCCACCGAGCACGGCTTCGACCCCACCGTCATCGACTGGCGGGCCTACCTGCAAGACGTACACTGCCCGTCGATCACAGCCACGGTCCGCCGGGCCGGGCAACGGCGGGGACGTTCCACCGCCGGCCAGCGCGGCTCGCCGTCGCAGCCTCCGCTGATATCGTCGCTGCCGCTGCCCGAGCGCACCGACGTGGCTGCGGTGTTCGACCTGGAGGGCACCATCGTGAACTCCAATGTCGTCGAGTCCTACCTGTGGGCCCGGTTGGCGACGCTGCCCCGCTCCGGCTGGCTACGCGAGCTGGCCGACCTGGCCCGCCGCGCCCCGCGGTACCTCTACGCTGAGCGGCGTGACCGGGGTGAGTTGTTGCGCGCCTTCCTGCGCCGCTACGCTGGAGTGCGGGCCGATGAGCTGCGGGTTCTGGTCACCGAGCTGCTCGGCGACGCGCTGCTGCACCGGGTGATGCCCGAGGCCACCCGGCAGATCCGTCGCCACCGCGCGGCCGGGCACCGAACCATACTCATCACCGGCGCCGTAGACCTGCATGTGGAGCCATTGTCAGTGCTGTTCGACGAGGTGGTGGCCAGCCGGATGCACGCCAAAAACGGCGTGCTGACCGGATTCCTCGAAACCCCGCCGCTGGTCGACGAGGCGCGCGCGGCGTGGCTGCGGCAGTACGCGCAAGGCCACGGCCTGCACCTGGACCGCTCCTATGCCTACGCTGACAGCTACTCCGACCGCCCGCTGCTGGAGGCTGTCGGGCACCCCCATGTGGTCAATCCGGACTCCCCGCTGTTCCGGCACGCCCGGCGCCGCCGGTGGGTGGTGCACCGCTGGGGTAAGCACACCGGCGGGCTGCTCGAGGTACTGCTCGACGTCACCCGAGCCGACGCGCGGGTCGATGCCCGAGTTGATGCCCGGCCAGGTCACGGTCCGCGAGGAGCACCGAGGTGAGCCTGGCGCTGCGGTACCACCGGTCCGCCGGGCGCTACTTCGCCGCCCGGGCGGTCAGCGGCACCCGTGCTGGGGGGCGGCTGGCGGGTGCGCTAGTCGGCAATGTGGCGCCGCTACGGCTGGTCGAGCAGGTCGACCCCGTCCCGGCCAACGAGTCCTGGACTCGGGTCGAGCCGGTGCTGTCCGGGATCTGCGGCTCCGACCTTGGCCTGCTCACCGGCCGGTCCTCGCCCTACCTCGGGCCCTTGACCTCAATGCCGTTCGTCCCCGGCCACGAGGTGCTCGGGCGCACCCTCGACGAGCTGCCCGGGCTGCCGAGGGGCAGCCGGGTGGTGATCGACCCAGTGCTGGGGTGCGCGGCGCGCGGCGTGCCGACCTGCCCGGCATGCATCGCCGGGCAGACCAGCCGCTGCGATCACATCACCACCGGTGCGCTGGCCGCTGGGCTGCAGACCGGGTTCTGCGCCGACACCGGAGGCGGCTGGAGCCGCCGCATGCTCGCGCATGCCAGCCAGCTACACCTGGTGCCAGACTCACTGCCCGACGAGATCGCGGTACTCGTGGAGCCGTTGGCCTGCGCGGTGCACGCGGTGCGCCGGGTAACGGTTAGTCCGGGCGCGTCGGTGCTCGTGATCGGGGCGGGCACCGTGGGCCTGCTCACCCTGCTCGCGCTGCGCAAGCTCACCGCGGCCGGCGAGGTGTACGTGGTCGCCAAGCACGCCCACCAAGCCGACCGGGCTCGCGAGCTGGGCGCCACCCAGGTCATCGGCACCGACAGCACCGCCCGGACGCTGCGCCGGGGCACCGGAGCCCTGCTGGTCCAACCCGAGCTCGGCGAGGGCTACCTGCTGGGCGGAGTAAACCTGGCCTTCGAGTGCACCGGAGGCTCGACGGGCCTGAACACCGCGCTGCGGTCACTGCGGGCCGGGGGCACCGTGGTCGCCTCGGGGATGCCCTCGGGCGGGGTGGACCTCACCCCGCTGTGGTACCGCGAGCTGGTCCTGGTCGGGGCGTACGCCTCGGCGGTAGGGGGCGAGCCCACTCGGGGTGATTTCCCGGAGGCCATCGCGCTTGCGGCATCGGCGCCGCTGGATGGTTACGTTGACACAAAGTATCCGCTGGAGCAGTGGCGTGCGGCGCTCGATCACGCTGTCTCAGCCGGCCGGCTGGGCACCGTCAAGGTCGTCTTCGCGCCGAACCGGGGTTAAGAGTGACACCGCAAGCGCAGCGCCGAGAGTAGGGGCAGGAGAGAGCGTGGGCAGACCAGGTTTCGTGCTCGACGTCGACGAGCGGACTCCCCCGCTGCTGATGCACGAGGGTGAGGGGTTCCGGCTGGAGCGGCTGCCGCTGGGCAGCCGGGTGATCTACCCGCCGGAGTCGCTACCGGCCATCGTCGACCTTGAGGGCGCGATCCGGCACGCCTTGGCGCATCCGCACGGCAGCGACCCACTGCCGCACCTGCTGCGTCGCGGGATGCGGCTGACAATCGTATTCGACGATCTGTCTCTGCCGCTGCCGCAGATGCGCACCCCGGACGTCCGGCAGCGGGTGATCGAACAGGTTCTGGAGCTGGCCGCCGCCGCCGGGGTGGACGACGTGGAGCTGATCGCCGCCAACTCGCTACACCGGCGGATGACCCCGGCGGAGCTCAAGCGCACCGTCGGCGAGCGGGTGTTCCGGGCCTTCCACCCGGACCACCTGCGCAATCACGACGCCGAAGACCCCGCCGGCCTCCTGCACCTGGGCACCACGCCGCACGGCGAGGACGTGGAGATCAACCGGCGGGCCGCCGAGAGCGACCTGATCGTCTACGTCAACATCACGCTCACCGCGATGAACGGCGGCTCCAAGTCGGTGTCGGTGGGGTTGGCCAGCTACGCCAGCCTGCGCCACCACCACAATGTGCACACACTGCGGCACTCGCGCTCGTTCAACGATCCCCCCAACTCAGCGATGCACCACTCCTACGACCGGATGGCCGACCTGATCGGCGGGCAGGTGCCGGTGTTCACCATCGAGACGACGCTGAACAACGAGCCGTTCCCCTCGTCGCTGCGCTTCCTCACCCGCCGCGAGTGGGAGTGGAACCTCACCGACCAGGCCAGCTACCTGGCGGTCAAGCGGAGCAACGACCTGGCCCCGCCGAAGCTGCGGCGGCGGATCTGGCAGGCCACCGAGGCGCCCTACGGCGTCACCGGGGTGCACGCCGGCGCACCGAGCCAGGTGCACCCGCACACCCTGTCCGCAGTGCACCGCCAGCAGCTCACCGAGGTGCAAGGGCAGGCCGACGTGGCGATTTTCGGTTTGCCCTACATCTGCCCGTACAACGTGAACTCAATCATGAACCCGATCCTGGTGATGTCCCTGGGCCTCGGTTACTTCTTCAATCTCTACCGCGGCAAGCCGATCGTGCGTGAAGGCGGAGTGGCGATCTTCTACCACCCGATGCCGCACGAGTTCCATCCAGTGCACCACGCGAGCTACATCGATTTCTACGAGCTACTCGCCGAGACCACCGACCCGGTGATGCTGGAGACCAAGTACGAGAAGCAGTTCGCCACCGATCCCTGGTACACCCACTTGTACCGGACCAGCTACGCCTACCACGGCGTGCACCCGTTCTACATGTGGTACTGGGGCGCGCACGCGATGCAGCACCTGGATAGCGTGATCTTCGTCGGGGGAAACCGGTCAACCACCGCGCGGCTGGGCTTCCGCGCCGCGTCCAGCCTGGCCGACGCGTTGGAGCTGGCTTCGGACACCGTGGGTCGGCAGCCGCGGATCAGCTACTTGCACGCCCCGCCGATGGTGCTGGCGGACGTGCGATGAGAAACCTGTCATGAGGAAACCATGAAGAAACTGCGAGACGAGCTACGGCTGCTGCGGCACGGCCGGGACTGGCGGGGCCGGTCCCGGGTGCCGCGCTCGGCACAGCGCTGGGAGCACCCGGAGACCAGGGAGGACTTCCCCACCGCGTGGGCCCGCACCGCCGCCGCGGGAGCGCTTCGTACCGTCCTGCAGCAGGGGGTACTCAAGCCGGTGGTGTGGAGCCAGACCCGGCCGGTGGTGCACGGCCGGGAATACTTGGACAGCGTGCGTGGTCCGGCGATCTTCGTCGCCAATCACTCCAGCCACCTGGACACCCCGTTGATCCTGGGCGCACTACCACGGCGGATCACCGAGAACCTCGCGGTCGGGGCGGCCGCCGACTACTTCTTCGACTCCCGAGCTACCGCCACGGCCACCACTTTGCTGTTCAACGCGTTTCCCGTGGAGCGACGCGGATCGCGACGAGGCCGCAGCCTGGCCGCCGAGCTGGTCGACAGCGGCTGGAGCCTGCTGCTGTACCCGGAGGGCGGCCGCACCGCGGACGGCTGGCTCACCGCGTTCAAACTCGGCACCGCGCAACTGTGCGCGATGAAGGGGGTGCCCGCAGTGCCGATC
>JBOHFY010000008.1:0-2254 GCA_050699895.1 Pseudonocardiaceae bacterium | reverse complement strand
CACCACGATGCGTCCCTCACAGGCGACGTAGAGCGGATCGATGCCCAGCAACTCGCAGGCGCCGCGGACCTCCGCCCGCACCGGGACGGCGTCCTCCTCAATCGCCACGGCCACGCCCGCGGCCTTGGCCACCTCGTTGAGGATTGTCGCGACCCCGCCGCGGGTGGCGTCGCGCATCGCCCGGACGTCCGGGCCCACCGCGTCGAGCAACCCCCGTACCAGATCGTGCACTGGAGCGGTGTCGGAGACCAGATCGGCCTCCAGGTCCAGCTCCCCTCGGGCCAGCATGATGGTCATGCCGTGATCACCCACCGGGCCAGAAACGATCACCACGTCGCCCGGGCGGGCGGTGGCCACGCCCAGGGTCAAGCCGTCGGTGATCAACCCGACCCCGGCCGTGTTGATGAAGCAGCCGTCCCCCTTACCCCGCTGCACGACCTTGGTGTCGCCGGTGACGATCGAGACCCCGGCCGCTGTGGCGGCCGCGGCCATTGACGCCACGATCCGCCGCAGGTCCTCGACCGGGAATCCCTCCTCCAGGATGAACCCGGCCGACAGGTGAGCCGGCCGTGCCCCGGACACGGCCAGGTCGTTGACCGTGCCGTTGACCGCGAGGTCTCCGATGTCACCGCCCGGGAAGAACAGTGGTGACACCACGTAGGAGTCGGTGGTGAAGGCCAGCCGCGCAGCACCGACCCGCAGCGTGGCGGCGTCCTCGAGGGGCTCCAGCAGGGGGTTGCGGAAGGCGTCCAGGAAGATCGCCTCGACCAGCGACTGACTGGCCTTGCCACCGGCACCGTGCGCGAGGGTGATGAGCTTCTCGCGCACCCGGGGCCGGGCCCGCCGGGCCCGGTCGATGCGTTCCAGTACCAACTGCTCCCGGCTGGTGTGCTCGGTTCCGGCTGAGGCATGTTCGGGGGCATGTCCGGGGTACCCCGCGTCATGCTCGGCGACGGCCGCCTCCGCCCAGTCAGCCCGCTGCTGCTGGGTGGTGTCCTGGTGCGTCATGCCCGGCTCGCCTCGATACTGACTTCCCGGACCCGCTGGCGGCTGAACCGACCGAAGTTGTAGTACGCCGCACAGGCTCCCTCGGAGGAGACCATGCAGGTGCCGATCGGTGTCTCGGGCGTGCACGCGGTGCCGAACACCTTGCATTCCCACGGTTTGAGGACGCCTTTGAGCACCTCACCGCATTGGCAGGCCTTCGGGTCGGCGACCCGCACCCCGGGCAGCGTGAACTGGCGCTCCGCGTCGAAGGTCGCGTAGCGCTCCCGGACTTGCAGCGCGGAGTGCGAGATGAACCCGAGCCCACGCCACTCGAAATAGGGACGCAGCTCCATCACCTCGCTCACCGCCCGCAGTGCCACCGTGTTGCCGTCCCACGGCACCACCCGGCCGTACTGGTTCTCCACCTCGCAGCGCCCCTGCGCCAGCTGCTGCAGCAGCATGTACACCGACTGCAGGATGTCCAGCGGCTCGAACCCCGCCGTGACCAGCGGCTTGCCGTACTCCGAGGCGATGAATTCATACGGCCGGCAGCCGATGACGGTCGAGACGTGGCCGGGGCCGATGAACCCGTCCAGCCGCAGGTCCGGGGAGTCGAGGATGGCCTTGATCGCCGGGATGATCGTGACGTGGTTACAGAAGATCGAGAAATTCTCGATGCCCTCGGCCGCCGCCCGCAGCACGGTCATCGCGGTGGACGGCGCGGTGGTCTCGAACCCGATCGCCATGAAGATCACGTGCTTGTCTGGGTTCTGCCGGGCGATCTTCAGCGCGTCGAGCGGGGAATAGACCATCCGGATGTCGGTGCCGGCGGCCGAGGAGTCGAAGAACGACCCGCGCCCGCCGGGTACCCGCATCATGTCGCCGAAGGACGTCATGATCACATCCGGCTGTTCGGCCAGCGCGATCGCGTCGTCCACCCGGCCCATCGGGATCACGCACACCGGGCACCCCGGCCCGTGTACCAGGTTGATCGACTCTGGGAGGTAGTCTTCGAGCCCGTGTTTGTAGATGGTGTGCGTATGCCCACCGCAGACTTCCATGAACTTGTAATGTCGCCCAGGCTCGCACAATGCCGCGATCTTGGCCGCCAGCATGCGAGCCTTCTCGGCATCCCGGTACTCGTCGACGAATCGCATACCGCTCACTGCCTTTCGTCAATCCGTGACTCGAGCAGAGCGGCGATCTCGTCATCGTAAGCCTGCCCGATACTTATCAGGAAGTCCATCGCCGCCTTGGCTTCCTGCTC
>JBOHFY010000007.1:0-26733 GCA_050699895.1 Pseudonocardiaceae bacterium | reverse complement strand
CTGGAGTATCCTCCAGCGGGTCAAGCACCACACCAGCTCCGCCACCTCCGCCCCGGGGTTGGCGGAGCTGGTTGCATGACCGACGGCAGGAGAGGGCAACGCGGTGAGCGCAGCGGGGCCGGCGGGACTGGACGTCGTGGACCGGGCCATCAGCTTGGTCGAGGCCGGCGGCCGGCGCGATCTAGGGCAGCGGCTGGCGCACACCCGTCGGCGACTGCTCGATCCCACCGTGCGGGTGCTGGTGGTCGGCGAGTTCAAACAAGGCAAGAGCCTGCTCGTCAACGCGCTGATTGACGCTCCGGTCTGCCCGGTGGACGATGACATCGCCACCGCGGTGCCCACTGAGGTCTCTTACTCGAAGACTCCCGTCGTGACGCTGGTGCGCGGCGGCGACAACGCCGCCGACAGCGCAGTCGCGACCACCCGGGTCCAGGTCACCCTCGACACACTCGCCAACCACGTGTCCGAGGCGGGCAATCCGGCTAACCGGCAAGGCCTCCTGCGCGCCGAGGTCGGTATCCCGCGTCAGATCCTGGCCGGCGGGCTGACCCTGGTCGACACCATCGGCGTCGGCGGGCTCAGCTCGGTGCATACCACCAGCACCCTGGCCGCGCTGCCCACCGCCGACGCCGTGCTGCTGGTGTCCGACGCCTCGCAGGAGTACTCCGAACCAGAGCTTGACTTCCTGCGCCAAGCGATGAAGCTGTGTCCCAACGTCGCGTGCGTCCTCACCAAAATTGACCTCTACCCCCAGTGGCGTCGCATCGCCGAGCTGAACCGCGTCCACCTCGCGGGCGCCCGAGTGCGAGCGGACCTGCTGCCGGTGTCCTCCACGTTGCGCCTGCACGCGATGCGCACCGAGGACCGACAGCTGGACGAGGAGTCCGGGTTTCCGGCGCTGGTGCGATACCTGCTGGACGCCGTGGCGCAGGCCGATTGGCTGAGCCGCCGCAGCGTGGCGCACGACGTCCTCACCGTCACCGACTACCTTGCGGTGTCACTACGGGCAGAGCTGCAGGCGCAGCAGAACCCCGGAGGCGCTACCGCTCTGATGGCCGAGCTGGAGGCCGCCAAGTCCCGCGCCGAGAATCTGCATCGCCGCACCGCACGATGGCAGCACACGCTCAGCGACGGGATGGCCGACCTGAACGCCGACATCGAGTTCGACCTGCGTGACCGGTTGCGCCAGGTGATCCGGCACGGGGAGGAGGCGCTGGAGCAGGCCGATCCGAACGAGATCTGGGAACAGTTCACCGAGTGGCTCACCCAGCAGCTCGCCGCTGCTACCTCCGACAACTTCGTGTGGGCGAACCAGCGGGCACAGTTGATCGCCCACCAAGTGGCCGATCACTTCGCCGAAGACGGCGGCGAGCTGCTCCCCGATTTGCGGCTGGGTGATGCGGCTACCACGCTGGACGCGGTGCCCGACCTACCGGCGCCGCACGCCGAGGACCCGAAGCTCGTCGGCAAGCTGCTCACCGGGATGCGAGGTTCCTACGGCGGCACGCTGATGTTCGGCGTGTTGACCACACTGGTCGGGGCGGTCTCCTTGATCAACCCGTACTCGATCGCAGCCGGGTTGGTACTCGGGGCCAAGACCCTGCGCGACGACAAGAAGAGCCGCCTGAAACGGCAGCAGGCCGAGGCTCAGATGCTGCTGCGGCGGCAGGTTGACGACGTCATCTTCCACGTGGGCAAGGAATGCCGGGACCGGTTACGCCAGGTCCAACGGCTGCTGCGAGATCACTTCAGTGAGGTGGCGACCGAGCTGAACCATTCGCTGTCTGAGTCCATCCACGCCGCGCAGATGGCCGCGAACACTGAGGGGTCCACCCGGCAACGGCGGATCAGCCAGCTCAAGGCCGAGCTGGCGCGGATCGACGCGCTGCGCGACGATGCCCGCGCGCTGCTGAGCATCCCAGTGCTGACCACCCCAGGAAACGGGCTGTGAGCTCGCCGACGAGGGCCACCCCCAGCATCAGTACCGCGGTCCGGGCGGTGTTGCGGCAGGCAGCCGAGGCCTACCGCGATAACCCCGCCATCGTCACCCGGCTGCGTGACCAGATCGACCGGCTCGACGAACCGCTTCGGGTGGCGGTCGCGGGCAAAGTCAAAGCCGGCAAGTCGACGCTGCTCAACGCCTTGGTCGGCGAGCAGATCGCCCCCACCGACGCCGGGGAGTGCACTCGAGTCGTCACCTGGTATCGGGACGCCGCAAGCCCACAGGTCACCCTCATGCCCCACCAGGGGGCGCCCCGACAACTGCCGCTGACCCGGGCCGATGGCCGGTTGGAGTTCGACCTTCGAGGTAGCGCACCCGAAGACGTCGAGCGGCTACTCGTCGACTGGCCCTCCCGGAGCCTGCGGGCCACGACGCTGATCGACACCCCAGGTATCGCGTCGCTGTCAACACACATCTCCACTCGCGCCATCGCGCTGCTCACGCCCGAGGACCGGCCGTCGGACGCGGACGCCGTCATCTACCTCATGCGCCACCTACACGCCACCGACGTGCGGTTTCTCGAGTCCTTTTACGACCAGGCCGGGGCTCGCGCGGCGGTCGTTAATACAGTCGCGGTGCTGTCCCGGGCTGACGAGATCGGTGCTGGCCGGCTCGACGCGATGGTCTCGGCGCGGCAGATCGCCCGGCGCTACCGCACCGAGCCCAAGGTGCGCCGGCTGTGCCAGACCGTGGTCGCGGTGGCTGGCCTGCTCGCGCAAACCGCTCGAACGCTGCGGCAGGCGGAGTTCAGCGCGCTGCGCGAGCTGGCGCAGGCGTCCCGATCCGAGCTGGACTCCCTCCTGCTCTCGGCCGACCGGTTCGTCGCGGCGCAGGCGCACCCGACCCTGCCAGCGCAGACCCGCGGCGCGTTAGTAGAGCGGTTCGGGTTGTTCGGGCTGCGGCTGGCGACCACGCTGATCCGCCAAGGACACCGCGAACCGGCCGGGCTCGCGCAGGAGCTGGTGCGGCGCAGCGGCCTGGATGAGCTGCGCACGGTGCTGGCCACCCAGTTCACCGAGCGCCGCGATCTGCTCAAGGCCAGGTCGGCGCTGCTCCTTGTCGACCGGGCCTTGCGGGAAGAGCCGTGCCCGCAGGCCCACCAGCTGGCCGGTGAGGTGGAACGGATCCTGGCTGGTGCGCACGAGTTCCGCGAGCTGCGGCTACTCGCGGAACTGCGGGCTCCCGATGTGGCGCTGCCGCCTGAGGCCAGGTCGGATGCGGAACGGCTACTCGGTGGGCACGGCGCCACGACACCACACCGGCTCGGCCTGGAACCAGACGCGGATCCCGCCGCGCTGCGCGAGGCCGCGATCGTCGCACTGGCCCGCTGGCAGCGGCGCGCCGAGAGCCCGCTATCCGATCGTGCCACCAGCGACCGGGCGCGACTGGTCGTGCGAAGCTGCGAGGGCATGCTCGCCCGGCTGTCTCGGGATCAGGCCGGCTCCTGATCCCGAGACACGCCCGGCATATCGTTAATTCAGCTGACCCCGGATCGCACCCTTACCGAAGGTAGTCGAGTCGACGGTGAGGTAGTAGCCCGCCGGATGACTAATGACAGCGTTAATGTTGTCTGGGGAGCTGGGGACACAACCCGAAGCCATGCTTCGCTTGCCGGGAAAGCTCTGCTTGTCGAAGAAATCGATCCAACGCGGGCCTTCACCGCCACGGGCGGCGGCGTTGACGTGGAGGGCGGTCACCTCACCGCGAAGCTGGCTCCACGTAATGGTGAAGCAGACCTCCGCCTTGTGCGGGTCGAGATCCAGCGTCGCCGAGCCCTGCCCGTCCGGGTCGCCACCCCCAGGGACCTCGCTGCCGGTCAGCTGGATCGAGAAGTGACCATTTCCGGCCTGATCCGCCGGGCTGGCCTCATGTGCCGCCGCCGAGGCCGGCCCAACGAGGACGACGATCGACGAGACACATGCCAGGCAGACCCCAGCTCGCCCCATTGCCCGAGCGCCTTTGCCATACCGCATCGCGAGACCTTTCTTGCCCCTATCAACTAATGCACGACCTGGGTGGGAGGCGGGTCGAGCTCCGCCTCCCACCCAGGAAGCACTAATCCAGCTGGCCGCGGATCGCGCCAGCTTCATGCGCGGTCGTATGGATCATCAGGTAGTAGTTGGACGGATCATCGAGGACATCGTGGATCGTCCGTCGGTCACTGTGGACACAGTCCACCACCGTGTCCCCATCCCCGTTGTAGCGCTCGTGGTTGAAGAAGTCGATCACAACCGGACCATCGTGGCGACGAGGGGAGACGTGGAGATGGAAGGCTGTCACATCACCGTTGAGCCGGCTCCACCGGACGGCGTAGCAGACTTTCTCGTTGCGCGGGTCGAAGTCCAGGCGAGCGAAGCCCCGCCCGTCGCGGTCTCCACCATCACGGACCTGGTGGCCGGTCAGATATACCGAGAATGGATCGTGGCCGTAGTCGTACTCGTGTGCCGTGGTGACTGCCGCCGACGCCGAAGCGGGCCCGGCGAACACCAGGGCCGACGAGGCGAACGCCAAGCAGGCAGCGACCCGCCCGATTGCTCGGGCGCCTTTCTTGTACTGCATCATGGGAACCTTTCTTGCCGTCGTCAGGGATCCTCGCGTGCCCTTCGCGCAATCACATTTCCGGGCAGCCAGGACACCGTTGAGACGACCGTGTTAGCCGTGAGGGCCCCGACCCACGGCAGCATAGCCCAACCCGGTTCCAGCGTGAATAGACCCTCCTGGTTGGTCTTCCCCGCTGGCCCTCCGTATGCGCATTGCCGATAATGCGACAGAGAATCGTGAAGTAATTATCCGATAGAGGTGTAACTGTGGATATCTTGTTACTATGCGTAACGACGCTGAACCCCGTCGCCCGGTCTGGCTGGCCAACGCAGCGCACACACTAAGCTCGGGTGCGTGAACGACCGTCTGGTGTGGATCGACTGCGAGATGACGGGGCTGGACGCCGGCAAGGACGCGCTGATCGAGATCGCCGCGCTGGTCACCGACGGGCAGCTGCGAGTGCTCGGCGAGGGCATTGATGTGGTGATCCATGCCGACGACGCCGCGCTGGACTCGATGCCTGACGTGGTGCGGGAGATGCACGCGCGCTCCGGCCTGACCGAGGCGGTGCGGCGGTCCGCCGTGAGCCTCGCCGAGGCGGAGCGGCAGGTGCTGGGCTATGTCCGCGCCTGGGTGCCCGAGGCCCGCTCGGCGCCGCTGGCCGGCAACTCGGTGGCCACCGACCGGGCATTCTTGGCCCGTGACATGGTCGAGCTCGACGGGCACCTGCACTACCGGATGGTTGACGTGTCAGCGATCAAAGAGCTGTGCCGGCGCTGGTACCCACGGGTCTACTACGCGCAGCCGGCCAAGGGCCTGGCACACCGGGCACTGGCCGACATCACCGAGTCCATCCGCGAGCTAGCGTACTACCGGCGCACCGTGTTCGTGCCCGAGCCGGGCCCCAGCTCTGAGGAAGCGCGCGCGGCGGCCCAGGCGATCACCGGTCAGGTACCCACTCGGTGACCCCGGACGCCACCGGCGCTACCATGGTCGCCAGCGCTGGTGAGACAGTCGCATGGTGGGTGTAGCTCAGCTGGTAGAGCACCTGGTTGTGGTCCAGGATGTCGCGGGTTCGAGTCCCGTCACTCACCCCATCTTCTCGACCATGCGTAGCGGGCGGCATGAGAGTTCCGCCCATGCGCAGCGTCGGCCTCTCGCTGAGCGGGATGGTCGGCATCTGGCTGGCCGCGCATGCCCCGGAGCGGCTCTCCGCTCTCGTGTTGTGCAGCACCAGCGCTTATTACGACGACCACGGGCCGTGGGTTGAGCGGGCGGCATCAGTTCGTTGGGTGGGCACATCCGGGATAGCGCCGGAGGTGGTCGCCGGCTGGATCAACACGCCCACGCTGGTGATCGCTGGTTCCCAGGATCCGGGGACCCCAACCACACCACACGCCAAGACTCTTGGCTCCGCCATCTATCGAGCGAAGCTCGAAGTCCTGGACGGTACCCACCTGGCGGTCATCGAGCACGCCGACCGGGCCCACCGCGTGATCGCCAAGCACGTCGCGGCTACCTGTTACCCGACACCCACTGGCCCCACGGGACCTGCCAGTCCCCGAAGCCATCCCATGACTTGAGATCGGGTCCGCCAGTATTGGTGTTGATGACGACGTCGCCCTTCTTCACGTGATCGAAGAACCACTTGGCGTTGTCCGGCGAGAGGTTGATGCAGCCGTGGCTGACGTTGCTGTTGCCCTGTTGGGCGACTGACCACGGCGCGGCGTGCACGAACTCGCCGCTGTTGGAGATCCGGGTGGCCCACTGCACCTTGGCGATGTACCCGCCGGCATCAAGGGCAAGGCCGAAGGTGGTCGAGTCCATGACCTTGGTCGCGTTCCGGTCGGTGACCACGTGCACGCCCTTGGCGCTGGGGGTGTTCGGCTTCCCCATAGAGATCGGCATTGTGCGCTCTACCCGGCCGTTGATCTCGACGGTCATCTGGTGGGCCGCGCCGTCGGCCCGCGTGATGACGGCGTCACCGATCGTGAAGTGAGACGTCCGGTCCTCCTGGCCGTACACCCCGTCGCCGAATTGCTTGCCATAATCGTGGATGTCCACGGTGACATGAGTGCCCGGCTCCCAGAACTGCTGCGGGCGCCAGTGCACCTCCTTGCGGGAAAACCAATAGAAGGCGCCCTCGACGTGCGGGCTCGTGGTGACAGTGATCGTGTCCTCGGCCGCCTGCTTGTCCGCGATCGGCTCGTCGAAATACACCGAGATCGGCTGGCCTACGCCTACCGTCTCCCCGTTGAGCGGGTTGATCGACGGATAGGTAAGGGTCCGCGGCTGGATGGTGTTAAACGTGGATGTCGCGCTCACCGGCCGGTTGTCAGCGCCGACCGCGCTGGCGTTGATCGTGTAGGTCTTGCCATAGCCCAGTGGCTCGGTGGTCTTCCAGGTCGTGCCGTCGGGTTCAGGCTGGCCAGCGACCGGGGAGCCCCCTGGAGTGGTCACGGACACCTGACCGAGCTTGCCCTTCGCGACGGTGACCGTGACAGTCGTCACTGGTGAAATACTGACCGCGTGATCCGGCGGATCGCTGGTGATGGTCGCGACCGGAGGAGGCAACGGCGTGGCGGCCACCCGCCCCACCGGACTCAGTGCGCTGGTGTGACCCACGGCGCACCCCGCCAACAGCGCGCCGAGCCCGCCGACGATGAGTAACACGGTGCTCCCTACACCCCGCCTGAACAGCCCTGACACTGTGTTCGGACACACCGTCTTCCGACACACCGTCTTCCGACCTCCGGTCGCCGGACACGACCTGCTCACCCGCACGGGCACCATCCTGATCTACTACAAGAGGTTCAGTCTGCCGCCCCGGCCCGACAGACTTCGGCGTTCTCGCCGTCTGACGTAACGTGTGTACCGACGCATGGCGACGTTGCCCGGTTGCTTGTAACCTGATGTGAACCCGCCGGTACCAGCGTGCTAACGTCCTGCCCGTCGCGCCGGGTGTGGGCCGACAACGCGCCGCTAGCTCAACTGGCAGAGCAGCTGACTCTTAATCAGCGGGTTCGGGGTTCGAGTCCCTGGCGGCGCACCACCTTTGAACTGGGTAAACCGATGCAAGAAGATCCGGACGAAGGATCTTCGTCCAGTGGTCTGCCCATTTGGATGCCCTGCAGCCGCACCGTGTGTGCCCACTCGTCGGAGACTCCTCACAGTCACCGGCACACAACCACCAGCAAGGATCGAAGATCGGTCGGACAACCAATCCCGCTCGCATGCCCGCCGTGAGCCACCGCCCGCAGCCCGGTTGGGCGACCCACCTGGCGGATAGACATGTTGCCATGAGCGGCCATTATGGAGACACTCTTATCCATGACCGACACGGTGGCCGACCTGCCACCTACCTTCACCACCCGCACCGCACGCGCGTTCGGGTTACACCCGCGCGAGCTGTACCGGATGCGGGACGAGGGGGAACTGCTCGAGCTGTCCAGGGGCGTATTTCGACAGACAGATGCCCCAGCGGCGAGCCTGCCTGACGTGCTCGCGGTCGCCTATCGAGCTCCGGTCGCCATCGTGTGTTGCGTCTCCGCACTGGTCGTGCATGACCTGACCGACGAAATCCCCACCGCGGTGCAGGTCGCCGTCCCGCGTTCGCATCGCCCGCCTCGCATCAGCTATCCGCCGATCGAGGTGTTCCGGTTCGCCACCGCGACCTTCGAACTGGGGCTGTCCATGACGGAAGCGGCACCGGGCGAGGACGTCCGGTTGTACAGCCCGGAACGAACCGTGGTGGATCTCATGCGGCTGCGCCACCGATTGGGTGAACCGCTGGCGCTAGGTGCCCTGCGGCGCTATCTGCGGCGCCGTGATGCTCGGCCGGGAGAACTGCTCTCCCTCGCTCGCGCGCTCGACGTTTTGGGGCCGCTGCGTGCCGCCGTGGACGTGGCGAGCGCGGAATGAGCCGCCCAAACAGGCAGACTCCGGGCGGTCGGGCCTACCTTGACCTGCAGAATCGGGCTCGGCGTGAGCGTCGCACCACTCAGGAGCTCCTCACCCTCTACGTCCTGGAGCGCTGGCTCGCTCGACTCGCCGCGTCTCCCCATGCCCACACCTTCATCCTGAAGGGCGGCTTGCTTCTCGCCGTGTTCGAGGCGCGCCGACCGACAGCGGATGCCGACCTGCTCGCCCGGCACCTGGCCAGCGACCAAGCAACCGTAGCCCGCAGGGTCGCCGATGTCGCCCAGGTCACCCTCGACCCAGACGATGGGGTGGACTACCTCACCGAGACGATCACCGCGCAAACAATCCGCGATGACACCGACTACGCCGGCGTGCGCATCAGCATGAACTGCCGCGTGTCCGCAGCGGCGGTCAAGCTCAAGCTCGACATCAACGTCGGCGACCCGGTCACTCCCGCACCACGGCTCATCAAGCTGCCCTCCCAGCGACCCGACACCCCACCCGTGATGGTGCTCAGCTATCCGATCGAGACGGTTCTCGCCGAAAAAACGAGCACAGCCATCGCGCTCGGCGAGGCCAACACCAGGGTGCGCGACTACGCGGACATACACACTCTCACCGGCAAACACAGCCTGTCTCACGCGACGATGCACGCAGCCCTGGCGGCGACAGCGGCGCACCGAGGTGTCGCGCTCAGACCCCTGTCTGAAGTCATCGGCGGGTTCTCCACGACGCGGCAGCCGGCCTATGACACCTTTCGACGACGCCTAGGTCCCGACGGCGCCCACCTACCGACGAACCTCACCGAAGTCGTCGCGGACGTCATCAGGTTCGCCGACCCCCTCATCACCAACAAGAAATCGACCGCGCTTTGGTCTCCCACAGACCGAGCGTGGCGGTAGCGTCACAACGCTATCGGTGCCATGGCGAATGAGGGTCTTGGATTACTGGGTCGACCGACATTCGAACGACAAATAGGCGAGGAGTTTGCGGAGCTAATTCCACTGCCGGGCGATAAAGAGATCGCTGCTGTCATTCACACGTTGCGGATCTGCGGCGTCTGGGTGTGCGTACCCAGAGGCATTATTTACGTGGTTACGCGGTGTCCGCGCTTCGGTTCCCTAGCGGAAGACAAGACAAATGAGGAGTTCAAGAAAATACTTAAAGAGAAACTTGACGTGCTGGAGACGTGGTAACGGTCACAACAGCCCGGCGCATGGGGTGCGCGTCACCGAGTGACGCGATTATCAGGGTCGGTGTCCACCGAGGAGTATCTTACTGCGGTTGACGCCTTCAGACCCCGTCTGCCGCCGTTCGCGAAACCACTGCGAAACGGAAAAGCCCTGGGCAGGCTCCGGGCGAGCACGCCCAGATGTACCGACCAGACGGTTGCCGGCGTGATGCGAACTCCCCAGGGCCATCCGTCACGAGCCTTGCCCTACTCCGCGAAGGCATCCTCCGGTTCACCGTCCGGCTGGTGGCGGGGCTGAAGCCTTGACCGGGTCGAGCATCAGGCCCGCGGGAACACCCCCTCCTCGATCGCCTTGATCTGGAGGGCGAGGAACTTCGAGTAGGTGCGGGCCTGCTGGAGATTCCCGCCCATGAACCAGAGGCCGGGGTGCCCGGAACGGCGCCAGATCGTCCGCAGCTCGCCGTCGTGGTCCAGGCCCCACACCGGCTGGCAGCGGTTGGCCACATCGTCGCCGAGCAGGGCCCGGGCGCTCTCGCGCATGTTCTGGTAGCCGGTGGCCAGGACCACGACATCGGCCGGCAGGGTGGTCCCGTCGGTGAAGACGACCCCGTCGTGCTCCAGGCGCTCAATCCCGACTCCCTGCTTGATCTTGATCTTGCCCTCGGCGATCAGCGTGGAGGCGCCGACGTCGATGTAGTAGCCCCCACCACGGGTGAGGTATTTCATCATGAGGCCACTACCGTCCTCGCCGAAGTCGAGCTTGAAGCCGGCCCGCTCCAGGCCCGCGAGCAACTCGGCGTCCATCTCGGCGAGTATCTTCGTGGCCCCGACGTGGAGCTGGCCGATCAGCGGGATGGGGAACGACGACAGCATGAGATCGGCTTCCTCCACCGGCGGGCCGCTCTCCTCGTAGAGGCCGCCAAAGAGCATGGCGATGCCGTTCTCGCTGCTCATCACGTAGGTGCTCGACCGCTGCACCATGGTGACGTCGGCACCCTGTTCGTAGAAGTCCTGGGCGATGTCGTGGCCGCTGGTGCATGAACCCACGACGACGGCGCGCCGGCCGGCGAACTCACTTCCGCTGGGGTGGGCGCTGGAATGGCAGAGCACACCAGCGAAGTCGCTGGCTCCGGGCATCTCGGGCGCGTAGGGCACGCCGCTCATACCGGTGGCTAGCACCAGGTGGCTGGGTCTCAGCGTCCGCTCCGTCCCATCGGGCTGGTGGACCCGCACCACCCAGCGCCCGGCGCCGTCGTCGTAGTCCCCGCCGAGGAACTCCGTGCCAACCCAGACGTTGAGCTCCATGGCCGAGGCGTAGAACTCGAGCCAGTCCGCCAGCTTGTCCTTGGGAGTAAAGACGGGCCAGTGCGCCGGAAACGGCAGGTAGGGCAGGTGGTCATACCAGACCGGGTCGTGGAGCACCAGCGACCGGTACCGGTTACGCCAGTTGTCGCCCACTCGGGGGTTGCGCTCGACGACGAGGGTATCGACGCCGAGCTGCTTTAAGCGAGCGGCGATGGTGAGCCCACCCTGCCCGGCGCCGACCACGACCACGGCGGGGTCGCCGCCGACCAGCGACTGTTCGTCCTGGCGCCGTTCGAGCCAGCTGCGCCGGCCCCGATGCTCGCCGTGAGCGACGCCGTGGACTCGCCTCGGTCCGGACGGTTCCTCGCAACCCTTCAGTTCGTCGAGGGTGGTGAGGACCGTCCACGCCTTCCACAGCGCGCCCGGCTCGGTGCCCGCGGGCATCAGGCGCAGAAAGCCGACTCCCCGCCCCACGGCGGTCTCGAAATCGAAAAACGCTTGCACCCACCGCATCCCCGGGTCCTGTTCGACGAACACCGGGTCCTTGCCCGGTGTCAGGTTGAAGCGGGACGGGCGGACGGCATCTAATGTCGACTTGAACGCCTCGGCGATGGCTTGGGAACCGCTGAAGGTCCGCAGGTCCCACGTGAAGGCGAGCAGATCACGCCACCATCCGTCCGGCAGGAACAAGCCTTCGACGGCGCCGATGTTCCCCTCTTCGAGGGCGGCGCCGAAGCGGGCCAGCCAGGCTCCGAAGATCTCGCCGGGCGCAACCGCCGCGCTCGTGTGTCGCACCGTTTCTGTCATCGCTCCCACTCCGATCCGCTCGCCGCCAGGAGCCAGATTTTAAGGCACGCGACCAGCGAGCGTATGCCGCCGGAACAGGGAAAGTGACCTGCCCGTCGACTCGATAGCGAGATGCCGCAGCGAATGCATGGCTCTACTGACGTTTTCGCGGGTGGTTTGTCATGATCGTCCGGGGAGCGGTGGGCAGAGGCACGCCATGGTCACAGCGGTCCCGATGTGCGCCCCCGCCGCTATGGGTGACCGAGTATCGGCTGGTCAAACGGGTCTGCCGGAGGTATGGGAAGTCGAGTAAACCATGGTCAACAACACAGCATCGTGACGCGGCCGGCCGCAGGTCGAAACCCCGGACCACGCGGCGGGCGCAGTCTTCCAAGCTGGGGTTCGAAGCGCGGCACTCATACGATCCGGTGATCATACCTACGCGGCTCTATCGGCCGGGCTGGAACCATGGTGAAGGCTTGTGGAGGGAGATCCGTTCGCCGAACGCGAGGGGGAGAGTATGTCGCCGCTGAGTCGACGTTGTCTGCTGGGTACTGCCGCCGGGGTGGCGGGTGCCGCCCTGGCCCCCGGGTTGCTGCCGCCTAGCGTGCGGACAGCGCTGGCGGCGGGGCCGCCCAGCGGCAGCTCGCTGCGGGACGTCAAGCACGTGGTCTGTCTGATGCAGGAGAACCGCTCCTTCGACCACTACTTCGGCACGATGGCGGGAGTGCGCGGCTTCGACGACCCTCACGCCATCACCCTGTCCACCGGGCGCTCGGTCTTTCACCAGCCCGACACCGTCCACCCCGACGGTCACATCCTCCCCTTTCACCTCGACACCACCACCTCCAACGCCCAGGCGATCCCCTCGACCAGCCACGCGTGGGGCGTTCAACACGCGGCCTGGAACGGGGGCCAGATGGACAAATGGCTGCCCGCCCACCGCGCGGCCGACCACCACAATGGCCCCTACGTGATGGGCTACTACACCCGCCGGGACATCCCTTTCCAGTTCGCCCTGGCTGAGGCCTTCACCATCTGTGACGGCTACCACTGCTCGGTCATGGGCCCGACCTGGCCTAATCGCCTGTACTGGATGACCGGAACCATCGATCCCGAGGGCAAGCACGGCGGACCGATTATCGCCAACGTCGTGCCCCAGCCCTACACCTGGACCACCTACGCCGAGCGGCTCGAGCGAGCCGGCGTGAGCTGGAAGGTCTACCAGCAGCTCGACAACTACGGCTGCAACATGCTGGAGCTCTTCCAGCGGTTTCGCGACGCGAGACCGGGAGAGCCGCTCTACGACAAGGGCATGGCCAGGGGCGGCGGCTTCGCCTTCGAGGACGATGCGCGCAACGATCGGCTGCCCACCGTCTCCTGGATCATCCCCACCAGCTACCAGTCAGAGCACCCCGACTACCTGCCCGCCGCCGGCGCCGACTTCGTGGCCAGCAAGATCGAGGCCATCGCCGCCAACCCCGAGGTGTGGGCGAAGACGGCGTTCATCCTCAGCTACGACGAGAACGACGGCATCTTCGACCACGTCCCCCCGCCCACCCCGCCCACGGGCACAAAGGACGAGTTCGTTGACGGCCTCCCCATCGGGGGAGGTTTCCGAGTGCCCTGCATCATCGTCTCCCCGTGGACGGTCGGTGGCTGGGTCGCCACCGAGCGCTTCGATCACACCTCGGTGCTGCGGTTCCTGGAACAAGTCACCGGTGTCACAGAGCCCAACATCAGCGACTGGCGGCGCCAGGCATTCGGCGATCTGACCTCCGCTTTCCGCTTCACCACCGCCCAGTCCCCACCCCGCCTGCCAGGCACGGTCGACCAGCTCCAGCGGGCACAATGGGAGGCGATCACGCTCCCCAGCCCGCCGCTGCCCG
This sequence comes from Pseudonocardiaceae bacterium, assembly GCA_050699895.1. Classification (GTDB taxonomy): domain Bacteria; phylum Actinomycetota; class Actinomycetes; order Mycobacteriales; family Pseudonocardiaceae. The sequence goes on along the minus strand of JBOHFY010000007.1, from coordinate 13,097 downwards.
ACACGAGCCAGAAACCCCCCGCCCAAGAACCCGGCACCCGGCGCCACATCCCGCCGGCCACGGACCCCGGCAAGTAGCGAACCACCGCCCGACCCGACTCAGCCCCCAAAGAAGATCAATAAAAAACCGCTGACAGCTCACCCACCACCGTGGACGCTCATGCCTCATTCCGCCGTCCGGGCGCAGGTGTCAGAGCGCGGGGCGGACGAGCTGGCCGGTAAGCCGGATCAAGATCGTGTCGTCGTCACATCAACGGGCTACGGCCGGAACCCGTGTGATCAGTGGCGAAACTTGCCAACACTCGTGGGCACTTGCCCCGGCGCGGTCTGACCTGGTGCGCCAGCGCGCCGACGACGATCCAGTCGCACCCAAGGAGCATCGCGGTCATGTTCCGTTGATGCTCCCTGAGGCGGTTGGCGATGATGCTCTTTTCGCGGTCGGGCATCTCCGCGATCACGGCCGTCAGACCGGTAGGGACCCGGGCCCATGACAACCCGATAGCACACGACGGTGCCGCCAGATCCGTCGGAGACCAGCTGATACCGCCAAGTGGCGGAGGCGCTCGCCGGATCCCCCACCGCCCAGGCGAAGCTCACGCTAGGCTCCGACTCAATAACCACCGAGATAGTCTCCCACTCCCGGTCCTCCCGGACCTGGTGACCGAGAAACGGGCCCCGACAGCGGGGCCCTCAACCCCCTCGGCCCCCACGCACTCGCCACCCCAATCACCCACACGAGTGACGTCACTGACCAGCGCCCAGACCCGCTCCGGTGGGGCGGCCACAGTGAGGGAAACCTCCAGGCAGGGAAGGTCAGCCAGGCGTCCGCCTCCTGATCCCGGCTTCTGCGGGCGGGGCCTCCAGATGACCAGACATTGAGCTGTCGTGCGCAGGTCCAGCCGAGTCCGCACGGAACGACCGTGCACATGGAATGGGAGGTTTAGCAACTGCCGCAGGCGGGTATCCGCACCCATAGTGCGGACGTAACGGTTAGGAAGGAGCGCTCAGCAATGGCCCTGCAAGACAAGATCGCAAATGCGGCGAAGGTGCTGAAGGGCAAGGCCAAGGAAGCAATCGGAAAGGTCACCGGCAACCCCCGGCTGAAGCTTGATGGCAAGATGGACAAGGGCATAGGCCGCCTCAAGCAGGCTGGCGAGAAGGTGAAGGACAGCGGCCGGGATATCTTCGGCACCTAAGGGTGCACACAGGCCCGGCTGGCTCGACCACTCCGGTGGATCGCTGGGTGGCAGCTGACCCTGGAGTGGCCGAGTTCGACACCGCAGCTGCGGGATGCCGCCCCGAATTAACGACCATGGTGTCGAACTCGGCGCACTGACGAGAGGCGAGTCCGATGCAATTCGGGCCGCGACAAGCAAGTTGTTTGTCTTGATTGACGGAAAAGTCCTCCTTCGCCGAGCTGCAAGGGACCCTTCAGCACACGGTCGTTTAACACCCCAGCACGACGGGTACCTGTCGATCAGCGATTTCCGTGGCGTGGAGACTTGCCGGGTGCGGGTCGACGATTTTCTGCCACCAAGCGGACAATCGCGGATCGAGATATCAGTCGAGGGAGGAACCAATGACCATCCGACCACCAGAAGCGGAGCGCCGAGGGCCGCTCCCAGGTATTACGAGCATGCGCGTGGCCGCTGCACTGCTCACCGCGTTAGCTATGACGCTGATCGCGTCCTGCAGCAGGCCCAGCCAGCAAACCGCCCTTCCCGAGGGCAGCCGGCTACTGGCCGATTCCGCCGCAGCGATGCGGACGGTGCACACGACTCACTTCACCATCGCCGCGCAGGGCAATACCCCAGGAGTGTCACTCCGGTACGCCGATGGCCAGCTCACCGATCAGGGCTCAGCAAAAGGCACCGCCAAGATGGACCAGGGCGGCAAACTCGTCAACGAAGAGTTTGTGATCACGGGAAACACTCTCTACGTGCGTGGACCGAACGGCGACTACCAGAAGTTGCCGTCGTCGGTGAGTAACGCGGTATATGACCCGTCGGTGATTCTCAACCCGGACCATGGGATCGCCGCGGTGCTTGCCAGCGGCAAGGACGCCAGCACCGAGACACGAGAGCCGCTCGCCGGTGTCGACAGCTACCGGCTGAAGGCGACCTTCCCGCAGCAGTCGCTCGCCACGCTGATACCGGGATTATCCGAAGACACCAAAGGTGACGTGTGGATCGCCACTCAGGACTCACGACTGATCGAAGCCCAGTTCCGGTTGGGCGACGGCCTGGTCTCCGTTCATTTCTCCGACTATAACGCCCCAGTCACCATCAACACTCCGCCAGTTTAAATTCCGGTTAAATTTCGGGTCCCCGCACGCGGTCAGCGACTCACCAAACCGCTGACCGCGCTGGGCTGGAGTCGAGAAGGAACTTCATCGCTGACCGGGATGCGCAGGCCACGGATACACGGCAGCCCGCCCATCTTCTCGTGGTCGATGGTGATCCGCTCAAACACCATGGCCGTGACCTTTAGTGATCATGGTAGCTCAACCGTGCCCGCTCACCTCGGATGATGCCGCGTGGCCAGCCGCGTCAGGCGACCTTCGGACATAGTGTCAGCCGCCGACCGTCCGGGCCACGGCCCACATCCCGATCGAGCTGCGGCATCGCGTCCAACTCGGCACACCGCATCGGTGTGAGTTCCTCGCCAATCGGTCATACCTGTCCCGCTCCACATGAGCCAGCGGCCTGGTCACCCGTTCCAGCGGCGTCACCGGGCCGGCCGAACCACCCGGGAAGTGATCAAAATCAGCGGGTTCAGGGAGGCCCTACGATGGTGGCGCGAGTAAGCAGCCAGTGAGCGTCTCGACCGACGGATTCGAGTCGTGGAACGACGCTGTGCGCCGCGCCGAGAACGGCTCCCCCTTGACGTGGTCATCGGCACGCCGGAGTTCATCACATACATCCCCGTCCACCGGCACGTGAGTCAGCGACACCGATCCTGGCTCCACGGCCGAACCCTAAGCTGTGCGCGGCGTGCACGATCTCACTGCTTGATCCGATCATGAACCCACAGGTATAGCGTGAGCTGTACTCTTGGCACACGGAGCGACAGGATGCCGTGGGAGATCTTCCTTACCGACGAGGTGAACGAATGGCTCGACGACCTGGCAACGGCCGACGACGGCAACTACCGGCAGGTCATCTATGCCATCGAGGCGCTGGCCCAGGTCGGCCCGAACCTCGGCCGACCTCTGGTCGACCGCATCAAGGGCTCAGCCATCCACAATCTCAAAGAACTTCGCCCCGGATCCGCGGGAGCCACCGAAGTTCGAATCTTGTTCGTCTTCGACCCGTGGCGCAGCGCGATCCTGCTGGTCGCAGGCGACAAGGCGAGCACCTGGTCAGGCTGGTACCGCCTCGCCATCCCGCATGCGGAACAACTCTATGAGACCTACCTGAAAGAACGAGCCGCCGAGCAGGAGCCGCCACCATGAGCACCGTCCGCTGGTCCGACATCCGCGACAAACACATCGAGGCGATCGGTCGCGAGAACGTCGAGCGCGGCATGTCCCGGCTCATCTCCCAGGTCTGCGGGCACCGGCTCGCCCACATACGCAAGCGGCGTGGCCTGACCCAGCGCGAAGTCGCCCAGGAAATGGGGGTGACCGTCGGACGAATCAGCCAAATCGAGAACGGCGAACTCTCCGGAATCGACGTCCTCGACCGTTACGTCGCCGCCCTCGGAGGCCTCCTGGAAGTCGTCGCCAACTTCGGCGACGAACAGTTCAAGGTCGGCTGAGCTCAGTCAGGGAAACGCGTTGGCGCTTGCACAGCACCCGGTAGTGGGTCAGCCCAGCGTCGGTGAGCGCCACTCGCCGCATCCCGGACTCGTCCGGGTCGCCCAGCTCCAGCAGTCCGTCCTTCAGGAGCCCGTCGACGATGTCGGGGATGAGCCAGCCGGGAACCGGGTTGCCGTGGTCGTGGTAGTGGCCTTCCCGGCGCGCCAGACCACCCCGGCGCACCCGGCGCAATCCCAGCCATTCGAAGAAGTCCGGGCCGCTCAGCTTCATCGGCGCGCCCGCGCCATATCACCGTTCACAGTCGCAGAGCGTGACGCGACGACCACAGCGGGGTGTTGCAGCGCTGAAATGCTCCCCGAAGGAGCTACATCGGCACGCCGGCCCGATGAGCCATTCTCCGCAGTTCCGTGCCGATGGCGTCGCTGCGCGCGCCGGGGAGCAACGTGGCGATGGCGTCGCGGGCCATCGGATGCCGACGCACCAAGGTGGGGTTGAGATCCTCCGCGGTGCGTAGCGCCCGCACGGCGTCACCCCGGCGTCCCCGCAGCTGGGCCAGTGCGCGGCCGGAATGCACCCAGTAGATGGACCGACTCACCGGGAAGGGGAGATGCTCAGGGTCGACCTCCCGCCCGATGCTGACCACGCGGTCGGGCTCGTTCGCTTCGAGTGCCAGCCACATGCGAAAACACCCCGCGTTCGCCGGCCCGAACGCAAACCCCAGGGAGTCGACTGCACTGGTGGCGCCGAACCGCCCGGCCACGTCGGCGGCGGCATCCATCGGTGCGGCCACGTCACCGTGCCGGCGGTCCAGCGCGGCGGCCATGGCGTGGCATGCGGTGACCAGGCCAACCAGCCCTGCGGTGGCGGCTGTGGTCGGTGGCAAGGTCAGCGAGTCGAGCGTGGCCCGCCCCAGCTCCAGCGCCCCTCCGGACAGCAGTGCGTCAGCTACCGCGAACTCGGCCACGGCCAGCGTGGTGACCTCGTCGCGCTCCTGGGCCAAGCGGCGTGCGAGGAAGACGGTCTGGCGAACCAGGTCGGTGGGTGCGGCCGCGTGGACCAGCCACTGGCGGGTGACGTGCACATGCAGGTAGACAGCCAACTCGAGCAGTTCGGCGTGGTCGGTGCCGGTGTCCAGGGTGGTGTGCAGGTTGCGGATCAGTCCGGGCAGGTCGGCGTTCACCTCGTCACGGCGGCAGGCTCGCAGTTGGGCGTGGATCCGGGTTACCTGGTCCCGCAGCGCCGCGACGGGCAGGAGCAGCCCGTCCGGGCGGTCGATGTTGATCGCATCCAGCGCCAGGCGCACCGCCTCGGTGGTGGAGTCGGTGTGCCCGTTGGCCGGTGCGGGCACCGGTAGCTTGGTCAGCTCGCTCGGGGCGATCTCCAGGGCATTGGCCAGCGCCACGATCTCCGAGAGGGTCACGCCGCGCCGTCCGTGCTCGATCCGGTGCAGGGTTGATGTGCTCATCCCCGCCAGTCCGGCGATCACCTGTAGCGACTTGCCTCGGGCTTCACGGATTCGCCTCAGCCGCAAGCCGATCGTGCGCGCTTCGTCCGCGCCCACCGCCGCACCTTCATTCACCGGGGCCGGCCCCCGCCGACGCCCCGGGGAGCTGACCCGGGGCGCTCCACCTCGGTGGGGGTTCGAGCCCCAGGCTACCGGCAAGTCCCCCGATCCGGCGGGTAGGCGCGATTGCTGTGCTGGCTGGTCGCCGCCGAGGCTCCCGGTGAGTTTCTGGCTGACTCCGGCGGCCTCCCAGATCCCGGTCGAGAGCTGGGCGGCCCGGGAGGTGTTCAGCCGCACACTGCCCTGAGCGCCCGCGCAGGTCAGGTGCAGGATCACGCTGCCGTCGCGGCAGGCGACCAGCCGCACGATGCCGTCGGCGTCGGTGCTGGTCAGGGCCTGTACCGGCACTCCCCAGTCCTCCCGGCTGATGTCGCCGCTCACGAGGTCGCCGCCCGCGGGCCGGCCAGGTTGGTGTGCATCGGGTCCTCTCCCGCTGGTAAAGGTGGAGATCAAGCCCCCGCTTCCGCTGTCCACCAGCGGATGGGGGCGCTTACTGAGGGTAGATACTGCCACAGAATGCGTACAAAGCCGAATCAAGCTGAAAACGCCGACAGCGCATACAGAGACGGTCAACGCGCAGAACATCCGCCTACGGTGCCGGTCGTGACGTTGGTGACCACGGGACAGCTCGCCGCCGAGCTGGGGGTCAGCCGCAGCGCGGTGCTCAAGTGGCACCGGGCCGGACTGATCACCCCTGAGTTGATCACACCAGGCAATCATCTACGCTGGGACGCCGAGCGGGTCCGCGAGCAGCTACGCGCCCTCCGCCAGCGCGACGAGTGACGCTAGGGCAGTGTCTCGTCGTTGCTTCTCGCTGTGTGAGGCACCCGGTGTGGAATCCGCAGTCAAGCTCTCGTCATCGGGGCGGCCGGAGGTGGACCTAACGCTTCAGCATACGAACCACGCTGTGCTGGTAGAGGGGCCAGAGATCTCGGTCCGTCCGGTCGGTACTCGACGCCTGGTGGCAGGTAGATCTCGATTAACTCCACTACGATTATCACCGGGTGGACGCCGTTGCAGGCTATGGGGCTGACCTGCATCGTCTACTGCGCGCACCGCCTCCACGTGCCGGTCGCGACTCATCGAAGATCACGAGGCTAGTACCACTCTACCCACGGCCAGCAGCGGTGCGTCTCACCCGTCGCACGATAGGTCTGCGGGTCCGGTTATCGTGCGAGCCATGAGACCGGACCTGGCCTCAGCCGAGCTGAAGGCGCTGAAGGCGGCTGCCGCCACTCCGGAGGTGCAGCGGCGAAGCACGAAGTGGCGCGATTCGTGGAACGGATCACGGGGAAACCGCCAGTGATCCTTGATGAGCAGGCGAACCGAGGCCAGACGCTTGTGGAAAAATCCGAGGCTCACGCAACCACAGCTGCATACGCAATCGTCCTCGCAACACCAGATGACGTTGGCCGGGCAAACAATGCCGACCCTGCCGCAGACCAACCCCGCGCCCGCCAGAATGTGGTCTTTGAGCTTGGGTATTTCTTCGGGAAGCTCGGGCGCGACCGAGTGGCGGTGCTGAACAGTGGCGTGGAGAAGCCGTCTGACGTGAACGGCCTAGCGTACATCAGCTATCCGGCGGGCAACTGGCAGGTAGAACTAGCCAATGAGCTTAACGCGGCGAACGTCCCAGTCGATATGACTAGCCTACTCTCTTCGGCAGTCCAGCGGTCTAGCGTCGATAAGCTCAGCTAACGAACGTGCTCGTGTCTCGCACCAGGTGTCAACAGATCCGCCAGGGCCGTCAACCCGTGTTCACGGTCATCCAGTAGGTACCGCCGCCCGCACCAGGTGGTCCACGGCAGCGGGGATCTTGTGATCTTGCTGACACGCTGAGTCAAGGCGGCCGGTAGCGGTCGGCACGATGCGCGATGGTGACGACCTCAATGAGAATTTGATGATCATCAATGCGGTAGATGATCCGCCACTCCGACCGGCGGGCCGAGTAGTTGCCCTCCCATGACGAAGTGAGTGGTTTGCCCACCTGGTAGGGGTCTTCAGCCAAGGCGGTGCGGATGAACTCGACGCACGCGGTGGCGACCTTCTCCGGCAGCTTGCGCAAGTCTCGCCGGGCGCGTGGTGCGTAGATGATGGTGTAGCGCGCGGTCACGACCGGTTCAGAAACTCAGCGTTGACCTTCCAACCACCGGTCATCCAGCGGAACTGCTCGTGCGCCCTGGCGGCCGCGGCCTCCGGGTCAGCGTCGAAACAGATCGGCAACTGACCGATCCGACGGCTGGAGCCCTTGCCGGGCCCCGCGGCGTCCCACATCACGCCCAGCTCCGCCTCCGGCGCAACAGCGATCATGTGGTCGGCCAGCGGGGCGAACAGCTCGCAGGATTCGCGGCCCGACACCGCCACCGCGATCGGCACCCGCCGCGTGGGCAGGTCCCACAGCTTCGCCGAGTCGACCTGGTAGTACTGGCCGCGCCGGGTGACGTACCCTCCCGCACCCAGCGCGTTGATGATCTCCAGCGCCTCGGCGAGCATCTCGTGACGCACCGTGACCGACGGCCAGCCACGCCCCACCACGTGTTCGTTGAGGTTCTCCCCCGAGCCCAGGCCCAGGGTGAACCGGTTGCCGGACAGCAACCCCATCGTGGCCGCCTGCTGCGCCACCACAGCGGGGTGGTACCGCATGGTCGGGCAGGTCACGTAGGTCATGAGCTCGACGCGCTCGGTGGCGTGCGCGACGGCACCGAGCACGGTCCAGGCGTTCGGCGAGTGGCCCTGCGCATCCAGCCACGGGAAGTAATGATCGCTGGAGACCTCGAAGTCGAACCCGGCCCGCTCGGCGGCCACCGCATACCGGACCAGGTCGATCGGCCCGGATTGCTCGGTCATCAGGATGTATCCGATCTCCATACGCACACTCCATCTCTGCCCGTCAATGATTCTGTGACGGGGGCGAAACAAGACTGGCACACGTCTGTTGCGAGGATGTCGAGTATGGTCGAGACACCTGCGGGTTCCGCTGACACGTCTCCGCCGTGCCGTCCTCGCCCGTCTGACCCTTCCGAGCTTGGGTTCGTGCGCAGGCCCATGGTGCGCTGGCTTGATCCTCACCAACTCCTCGACACCGTGGTCCGGGTTCTCCTCTCCGGCGTGTTCAGTTCCTACGCTGACAACCGGGTGTTGCAGGCGCTGGAGCCAGCCGAGGTCCCGGACCGCTCCGGGGAAGCCGAGATGTGGTTGGACTACGTGGCCGACCTCGGCGACGGGTGGAACTCGACGTACACCGTGGCCAGGCTGCTGGCCACCGAAGAGCTGAAGCTCAACTGGGAGGGCGAGACCCTCTCCACCGAGCGGGGGCGGATCCTTGTCATGGGGGGCGACCAGGTGTACCCAGTGCCCACGGCTGCAGAATACCAGAACCGGATGCTCGGTCCGTACCGGGCGGCGCTCCCGTGCGTCCATGGAGATGCTCCTGAGCTTTTTGCCATTCCGGGAAGCCACGACTGGTATGACGGGTTGGCCAACTTCACCAGCATCTTCTGTCGTAACCGCTGGATCGGCGGATGGAGAACACATCAGCGCCGGAGCTATTTCGCGCTCAAGCTCCCGAACGGCTGGTGGCTCTGGGGCATCGACATCCAGTTCGGGGCCTACATCGATGAAGTTCAATTGCAGTACTTCGCCAATGTCGCCGTTGACCAGGTGGAGCCCGGGGACCGCATCATCCTGTGCACGGCCAAGGAGGTCCAGAGCGGCAGGAAGCCGACCGAGGTCCATTCCGACCAGGATGTGGCGTACCTTGAGCGCGAGATCATCCAGCCGAGTGGTGCCCAGCTGTTGCTGTACCTCAAAAGCGGAAAGCATCACTACGCCCGCTACGAGGAGGAGGATGGTTGCCGCCAGCACATCACCTCGGGCGGCGGCGGCGCCTTTTTACATCCCACCCACAACCTCCCCGAACGCATGGATCTCCCCGGAGCAGAAGGAGCCGTCGGCTACCGCAGAGCCGGGACCTATCCGTCACCGGCGGTATCGAAACGGCTGCGGAAGCGGATCTGGCTGCTTGCTCCCTACAACCTGCCCCTTGCCGGGGTGTTCGGCGCCGTCCAGGTGCTGTTGGCGTTCATGCTGGGACTGCATCTAGGAGATCGTCACGTCTCACTTGGCCTCGGTGAGTTGCGTCACGCGTTGTGGGAGAGCCCGGCGTCCTTCCTCCTCATCCCCCTTATGATCGTGTCCTTGGCTGGAACGGTGCGCTTCGCCCACGATGCCAGAGGCATCGGTCGATTCCTCATTGGAATGGCCCATTCGACGCTGCAAGTCGCGGGCGCGGCCGGAGTCATGATTGCCGCCTCCTGGCTGTCGTCCGCCCTCGGACTTCGGGGCGTGTGGTCCTTGGTCACTTTCCTCGGCCTGGTCGGCCTGGTGGGTGGCATCGGGGGAATGGTGGGACTGTCGGCCTACCTCTGGGTCACCAACTGCTTTGGCCTTCACCAAAACGAGGGGTACGCAGCCCAGCACCACCAGGACCTCAAGCATTTTCTCCGTCTGCACATCAAGGACGACGGTGCCCTGACGGTGTACCCGATAGGCGTCGACCGAGTCGGCCGGAAATGGACACTATGCCCGGACGCGCCGGCACATGCTCCTTGGTTCGCCCCCTCTGGCTCTGAGCCTGAGCCGCATCTCATCGAGAAGCCAATCACGATCAGTGGTCACGCCGCCGCAGCTGGTGCTCGGCCAGGCCCGCGAGGTCAACCTCATCCAGTGACGTGACAACAAGATCGGCATTCGCGGCCGCGAGGAGCTCCTCATCGTCGGCTCGGGCCAGACCTAACGCCACCATGCCACCGGCCTTGGCCGCCCGCACGCCGCTGACCGCGTCCTCCACGACGAAGCAGCGCTCCGGGGCGACGCCCAGCTCGGAGGCTCCGGTCAGGAAGATCTCCGGATGCGGTTTACCCTGGGCGAAGTCGCGTCCAGAGATGTCGACGTCAAAGAACTCCAGCAGGCTCAGGCCCGGCCGCAGAGAATCGTAATGCAGGCCCTGCTCCTCGGCGAAGGTGTCGAGCCGGATCTGGCGGAGGAGCAGTCCCGCGTTCTTCGATGACGACGCCGCCGCCACCGGGATTCCCGCGTCGCGCACGGCCAGCAGGAAACGCAGCGCGTCGGGGTAAGCCTCGAACTCGCCGGCCTGAATGAGCTTGATGACCATGGTCTGCTTGGTCGCGGCGTAACTTTCCGCTCGCTCGGCGGCATCAGGAACATCGAAGTGCTCCAGGGCCGCCAGCGCTCCACTCATGCGCGGCTTGCCCGCCATCAGCCGCTGGTAGACCTGCGGCGTGAAGCGCTCGTCGGACCATGAGGTCCTCCCCGCGATGTCGGCCCAGTCGTGGTCCATCAGCTCACGCAGCGAGTCCTTCCACGCCCGTTCGTGCGGGGAGTCGACCAGCACGCCGTCCACATCGAAGATCGCTCCCTCAAAACCTCTTGTCGGCACGATCGTCCCTTTCCCCGGTGTGGTAGGAGTGTTCCGGAAGATCACACTACCGGCGCAGTGGCGCCACCCACTCGTCACCGGCGGCCAGCTCGCGGACCTCGTCACCGATGCTGATCCGGACGGGCCGGCTGAAGCCCTCGGCCAGGGTACGCACCGTCAGCGCATCGCCGGAGATACTGACTCTGATCGACGTACCGCGGAACTGCATAGGGAACGTGAGCCCGTCGAGCCGGTCGGTGAGCGTCGGGTCGAAGTGCAAGACCCCATCGCGCACATTGGCGCCGGCATAGCTGCGCTGCAGGAGATCCAGAGTGCCGGACATGACACCCAGGTGGATGCCTTCTTTGGTGGTGCCGCCCTGCACGTCACCCACGTCGCTCTCCAGCGCGACGAGGAAGCGCTTCCACGAGCTCTCCGGGTCCAGACCGGCGAGCACGGCGGCGTGCGTGACCAGGCTCAGAGTCGAACCGTGGGAGGTGCGCTGGTCGTAGTAGTCGATGGTGCGCCGCGCGAGGTCAGGGTCGTGGTCATACCCGAGTCTTTCGAACAACTCGCGAAGGTCATCGCCGGAGAACAGGAAGAACAGCATCACCGCGTCGGCCTGCTTGGCCAGCTGGTAGCGGTTGGGGTCGTCGCCCCCAGCTTTGAGGATGCGGTCCAGGCGCTGGATATTGGGGTGCTCGGCGCGGCAACGCTCCCAGTCCAGCTCCTCGAGATCGGCGTAGCCCTCGAACTGACTGACGACGTCGTCCCCGCCTTCCCCGCCGTACGGATGGAAAGGGACGAACATCGTGCGGCTCATCGCATCCCACGTGCGCAGCTCGTCATCGGTCAGCCCGAGGCGGACCCGCAGCGCGGCGCGACGGCTCGCCGGCAGCAAATCGAGCACCCGAGGGGCGGTGCCAGCGATCCAGGCCACCATCAGGTTGGTGTAAGCGTTGTTGCGCACCCCGGCTTCCTCGGCACCAGGGTAGCGCTCGTGGAACTCGTCGGGCCCCATCACCCCGTGGATCTCATACCGGTCGCGCTCGGGGTTGTAGTGCGCGATCGAGGCCCAGAAACGGGTGATCTCGAGCATGAGCTCGGCGCCGTAGTCGCGGAGAAATGCCACATCGCCGGTAGCCTGATAATACTGCCAGACGTTGTAAAAGATTGCCGCGTTGACGTGGCGCTGGTGATGGCTGTGGTCGGGGTGCCACTGCCCGGACAGCGGGTTGAGGTGGACGACCTGCGTCTCCTCGGAACCATCGCTGCCGCTTTGCCACGGGAACATCGCGCCCCGGTAGCCGGCCTCCCGCGCCGCGGCCCGGGCCTCGGCGAGGCGGCGGTAACGGTACAGCAACAGCCCGCGGGTGATCTCGGGCAGCCGGAAATTGAGGTAGGGGTAGACGTAGAGCTCGTCCCAGAACACGTGCCCTCGGTAGGCCTCGCCATTGAGCCCCCGGGCCGGAACTCCCGCGTCGTGCCGGGCGGTGTGCCGCGAACATACCTGCAGCACATGGCAGATATGAAAGCGCAGCAGCAACTGCACGCGGGGCTCGCGGGGCAGCTGGACGTCACCGACGTCCCACAACTCGGTCCATACCGACTCATGCTCGGTCAGCGCCGCGGCGAAGTCCGGGCAGCGCGCGACGTGCTTTCCGGCGGCGATCAGGGTTTCGGTGATCGCGTTGTCGTGGGAGGTGAACAGCGAGATCATCTTCTCCACCCGCACCGGGGCGCCCTGCTCGACGTCGAAGGCGAGAACCTGCTGGATGTAGTCCTCCATCTGGTACAGGCTGCGGGCAACCTCCAGCGGGTCGTCAACCTCACCGCCGCGGAAGACGCGAGTGCGCGCGGCTTCGGCTATGTAGATGTTCGACTGCCGGGTCTGCACCTTCAGGGCGATGATCTCCGGGCCGAACGTCCGCGGAGACCCCGGCCCGAGGTGCCGCCCCTCGAGCTCGCGGTAGCGGGCCACCATGTGGTTCGTCACGCGACCGTCGAGCCCGGAGATCACCTCCACGCGGCCTGACCAGTTGTCCGGGGTCACCGTCCATTCGATGCCGGCCAAGTGGCTGTTGGCCATGCTCACGAAGCGGCGGCTGTGCAGGGTGGTCTCGCGGTCGGCGCGGTCGCGGAACTGGATTTCGCGTTCCACCACGGCGTTGCGGATGTCGTAGGAGTGGCGATAGGAAAGCACCTCGACGTTGCCGAGCCGGATCGCTTCCTCGCCCTCGATCCTCAGCTTCAGCAGCAACCAGTTGGGGAGATTGACCAGGTCCTCGTTGAGGACTGGGCGACCGCCGAGGATGGTCGTCTCCCGGTTGAAGCAGC
>JBOHFY010000006.1:0-1578 GCA_050699895.1 Pseudonocardiaceae bacterium | reverse complement strand
GCTTGGCCAACAGCACCTCGCGAGACTCCAGGTCCGCGATCTGGGCGACCTCGGCAACCGTCAGCGCACGACCATCCAGGTAGCCACCCTTGATCACCAGCGCGGTGTGCTCCCTGGCGAAGTCACGCAGTGCCTTCGCCGCGAGCACCGGCTCACCGTGCACGAACGCAATCGCGGTCGGACCGATGAACAGCTCGTCGAGACCCTCCACACCAGCGTCCCGGGCGGCGCGGGAAACTAGAGTGTTCTTGGCGACCCGGTAGGTGGTGTCAGCGCCGAGGGAACGACGCAGACTGGTCAGTTGGGTCATGGACAGGCCGCGGTACTCGGTCACGACCGCGGCCGTGGCACTGCGGAACTCCTCCGCGATATCAGCAACGGCGTCGACCTTGTCCGGTCTAGCCATGGATCGCCTCCCTAGTTGGATTGCCGGCTCAGCCGGCGGTAGTCAGATCGCCGGCCCAGAAACGACGAACGCCCCGGCGCGGAAGGCACGGGGCGTAGCCAGGCCGCGCGCAAGCGCACAGCGTGGCGGCACAACCACATCCTCCTGCGCGGGCCGCCCGCGGTTGCGGGGCCTTCGTCCATACCCAAGTGGCACAGAGACCAGCGGTCTTCGGTGGAACCGCCGTCAGTTTAGGCCAACGACATCACTCCCACTCAACCAACCCGCCTTCCCCGGCCATCGGGCGTCGTGTGCCGGGTTCCGCATGGGTCGGTAGGCTGATTCCGCCGTCAGCGGGATGGCGATCTGTCCACCTGGTCGGCTTGGCGAGATGTTCGCCAACACCGCCCTCGTGGCCGTCTGGTTCGAGAGGGTGTGTGGTGATGTCAGCGGAGGAGTCCGGGGCAGTGGGCCCCCGGTCCGGCTACCGCACCGACACGGTTGCCGCCCATGCCCAGGACGCACCCGAGGGGACGGCTGTCCGTCTCGCCGGCCGGGTCGTGCTCTGGCGCCGGATGGGCGGACTGATCTTCGGGCACCTGCAGGACCGCAGCGGGCGCGTACAGATCTCGCTGTCCAGAAACGAGCTGGGGGCGGAACTCGTCAAGGAGTGGTCGCGGGCGGTCAAGGTCGGCGACTTCGTCGGCATCGCCGGCAGCCTCTACACCACTCGCCTCGGCGAACGGACAGTAGCGGTGTCCGAGCTGACAGTATTGAATCGGACGGTCCGCGCGTTGCCGGACAAGTGGCAAGGCCTGTCGAACGTGGAAGCCCGTTACCGGCGCCGCTACCTCGACCTGCTGGTCAACGCCGATTCCCGGGAACGGTTCCGGACCAGAGCAAAAATCATCCAGCGTATCCGCCGGGTCCTCGACGACAACGACTTCCTGGAAGTCGAGACACCGATCCTGCAGGAGGCGGCCTCCGGAGCGGCCGCACGACCGTTCGTGACCCGGCACAACGCCCTAGGCGAGGACTTCTACCTGCGGATCTCACCGGAAACGCTGCTCAAGCGCGTCGTCGTCGGCTCGCTTGACCGCATCTACGAGCTGGGCCGCAACTTCCGCAACGAAGGCATGGACTCCTCTCACCTCCAGGAATTCACCCTGCTGGAGTGGTACACGGCCTACTGG
>JBOHFY010000005.1:0-1554 GCA_050699895.1 Pseudonocardiaceae bacterium | reverse complement strand
CCCGCCGCCACCATCCGGGCCTCCAGGTCGCGGGCCACCTCGCGTTCCGTGCGGCCCGGCCGCAGCCCATCCTCGGCGAGCAGCCCGGCCAGGGCGGTGTCGGCGGCCGCGCACGCCGCGCGCAGCGCGGCGACCTCGGTCTCGTCCTTGATCAGCCGTAGTGCCTCCACCGGTCGCGAGGTGGCGACCAGCAGCTCCGCGCCGGTGACCGTCGCCAGCGCGGCGTGCCCGTCGACCGTCACCACATGGCTCTCGAAACCCAGCCGGCCGATCCCCTCCTCGGCGGCGTCCTTGGCCAACCGCGAGCGGATGGATCTGTCGATCACCCGGCGCAGGTCGGGCACCTGCTGCCGCGACTGCGTGCGGTAACGGCCATCGGTGGCGAACACACTGCGCTCGTCGCTCTCGACGTGCACCAGCAGGGCACCGTTGGAGCCGGTGAATCCCGTGAGGTAGCGGATGTTAAGCACATCGGTGACCAGCAGCGCGTCAAGCTCCAGCGCGCGCAGCCGCTCGCGGAGCGCCGTGCGGCGAGCAGGGTGGGGCATAGACCCGACGGTAGCGGGTCGCCCAGTCTTCTGTTGCCGGCGCGGCCGGTGATGCTGTCAGGTGCCGGCGCGGCCGGCGATCCAGCGCAACGCCAGCGAGTACCCCTCAAGCCCCAGGCCAACGATGACTCCAGAGGCGATGGCCGAGAGGTAGCTGTGCTGGCGGAACGGCTCGCGCGCGTGCACATTGCTGATGTGTACCTCCACCAGCGGCGCCGACAGCTGCGCGGCGGCGTCCCGAATCGCGATCGAGTAATGCGTCCACGCCCCGGCGTTGAGCACCACCGGGGTCGCGGTGTCGGCGGCCTCGTGCAGCCAGTTCAGCATGACACCCTCGTGGTCAGTCTGGCGCACGTCCACTTCCAGCCCCAGCTCAACTCCGACCCGCTCGCACAGCGCCACCAGGTCACGGTGCGTGGCGGCACCGTAGACATCGGGCTCACGAGTCCCGAGCCGGCCCAGGTTCGGCCCGTTGAGCACCAGCACCTTCATTCCGGGTCCTCCACCCCGCTGGCCACCGCGGCGTACGCTCCGGTGAGCAGCTCAAGGTCCGGGTCCTCGAGCCGGCCAGGCTTCGCCAGACCGTCGAGCACCACGAAGCGCAACAGCCCCGACCGGGTCTTCTTGTCGTTGCGCATGCCCTCCAGCAACTCGGGTAGCGCGTCGGCGTCGTAGCTGGTGGGCAGGCCAAGCGAGCTGAGCACCGCGCGGTGGCGCTGTGCGGTGGCGTCGTCCAGGCGCCCGGCGAGCCGGGCCAACTCGGCCGCGAAGATCATGCCGACGCTCACCGCGGCGCCGTGCCGCCACCGGTAGCCCTCCCGGTGCTCCAGGGCATGACCCAGCGTGTGCCCGTAGTTGAGCACTTCGCGCAGATGGGATTCCTTCAGGTCAGCGGCCACCACGTCGGCCTTGACCCGGATCGCTCGGCCGACCAACTCCTCCAGCACGGACCCGGACGGATCAAGCGCGGCGGCTGGATCGGCCTCGATCCGCTCCAAGATCACCG
>JBOHFY010000004.1:0-8742 GCA_050699895.1 Pseudonocardiaceae bacterium | reverse complement strand
ACTGTGAGCTCGTCAGCCGGGTGTGGGCGCTGCGGGACACTCTGACGCCGTACGACGCCGCGTACGTCGCCTTAGCGGAGACGCTCACATGCGTCCTGGTGACCTCCGACAAGTGACTGGCACGGGTGGGTGGCTCGGGTTGCCCGGTAGAGGTGCTTGGCTAGGGCGAAATTGAGGTAGGTGTATCGCACCACGTCGCTCACCCGTGGCATCCGGGCGGACAGAGTCCGACCTACAGTGCTCACAGCTACAGTGGGCACACTGACACAGGTATAGGGGTGATCTCCCGTGAGCGCGCCGGTACACGGCCGCATCACGATCGAGCCTGACAGGATGGATGGCCAGCCCTGCATCCGGGGTCTTCGCTTCCCCGTCGTCACCGTGCTGCGGATGGTCGCTGGGCTGAGGCGCTCGCCGAGCACTACTACCCGCTGAGGCCGCCTGCGTGAGGTTCCTGATCGATGAGAACCTCTCGCCCCGAATCCGCACACTGCTGATCGCCGGCGGGCATGACGCCACCCACATTCGCGACCATGGCATGGCCAGTGCCAGCGACACGCAGGTACTCGCGAAAGTATCCGCCGACGGGCTCACGCTCATCACCGCTGACCGAGGCGACTTCGGTCGTGAGCTTGCGCTCACCCGCGCCGTCGGGCCGTCAGTAGTCCCTCCCGCGGCAGCTTCCCGATAGAATTTAACTACGAGCACCACCGGTTGACGCCGTTGCAAGCTAGGGGCTGATATGGTAAAGGGCTTCGGCGGTGAGGCATGACACGGCGCAAGGTTCGGGTTCGCCGGATCTACGACAGAACCGAACCCGACGATGGCCTCCGGGTCCTGGTGGACCGGGTGTGGCCGCGCGGACTGCGCAAAGACGAAGCGAACCTCGACGAGTGGGCCAAGGATGTCGCGCCGTCCACCGAGCTGCGCAAGTGGTACAGCCATGACCCGGAGAAGTTCGACCAGTTCAGGTCCCAGTACCGCCGCGAGCTCGAAGGCCCCACCAAACGAGTGGCGCTGGGGCGCCTGCGGACACTGTCGGAGGGCAACCCGCTGACACTGCTCACAGCCACCATCGATGTGGAGCACAGCAATGCGGCAGTTCTCGCCGCACTGCTTCGAGCAGATTAACCATGAGCAGCATCAGGCGGCCGCGCCCAGGCGCGGCGGTGGCGCTGGATTCTTGGGCTAAGCTGGCTGGGGCTGATGCTGGTCAACATTGCCATCGATACAAGTCGGCGGTTCAGGGTAACTACCTGCCGCCTCATGCGGAGCTTCTCGTTCCGCGATGCGACAATGAATGATTAAGTTCACCAAGGGAGGCGTGTTATGTCTTTGGATTACGCGGAGTGCGCACGGCGGACGATACGGGAAATTCAGTACATCACGATCGCGACAATCCGCGCACGCAGCGATAGCTGGCCAATGAGTCGGCCGTGGAATAGCCCGGTGTATTCGGCGTTCGATTCTGATTGCAATTTTTATTGGGTGTCAGATCGCCATAGTCAGCATTCAAAGAACATTCGAGAAAATCCGCATATATTTCTTGCTATTTATAATTCCACGATTCCTGAAGGTACAGGAGCTTGCAGGGGGGTCTACATCCAGGCGCAAGCGAGAGAGCTATCTGATCCTGGCGAGATTGCCTATGCCCATCAACTTCTAGCGGGCAGGGTAGGAAAAACACCCCGCACTCCAGATCGTTTCCTTGGTGACATGCCTCGACGTATTTACCAAGCAATGCCGGAAAAAGCTTGGGTCAACGATGATGGAGAGCGGAACGGACACTTCATCGACATTCGCATCGAGATTGATCTTGCCTTGCTTCGCGGCTGAGCTAAGAGGAAATCCACGTAGTCCGCCAGGTTGTGCGGCCACCGATACACCCAAGGGTTTCTCGCGCCACGGCTTGCGCAAGCGCCGCATGTCATGGCACACCCGCGCCAACGGCCGCTCAGGGAGCAAGGCGCTTCGCCGATAGGGTTCGCGTAATGACACGCAGCCACAATAAAGCCGCAGGCCACGGGCGGTGGTGGGGCGGGTGGGATTCGAACCCACGACCTGACGGATTACGTGGCTGCCTCAACCCCCGACGGACTTGCGGTGCCGACCACTACGCTCGCTGACCGGCCAGTTCGTCTATCGCTTGATAAATCCGCTGGTCGGAGACTGGGTAGGGGGTGCGCAGTTCCTGGGCGAAGTAGCTGACCCGCAGTTCCTCGATCATCCAGCGGATTCGTTGCGGTTCTGGGCCGTCGCGTAGCTGCTGGTAGGCCTGTGTGACGGCGTCGATCCGGTGCATCCAGTCGCGGTCGCGGTCGGGGTCGCGGGGTAGCTTGTCCAGCCGGCGCGCGATGGCCTGCAGGTAGCGGGCCAGGTCGGGGAGCCGCTGCGCGCCGGTCGCGGTGACGAAGCCGGGCCCGATCAGGCCGGCCAGCTGCGCGCGGATGTCGGCGACCGCGGGCGCGAATACCGGTGCGGTGAGCTCGGCCAGCCGCGCCTCGGCGGTGTGCGCGACGGTCAGGATGCGCTGGACGTGGGCGGTCACGGCGCGCGCCGCGCCGGCCAGCTCGGCGTGGGCGCGGTCGCGCAGCCGGGCGAAGCCGTCCTCGTCCTGCGGCGGCCCGCCGCAGGCGGTGATCAACGCGTCGGCGGCGCAGTCGGCGCAGTCGGCCAGCAGGGCCTCGGTACCGCCATCCGGATTGCGGGCCAGCACCAGCCTGGCCTGCGCCTCGAGGCCGCGCTGCACCGACTTGATCAACCCGGGCATCGCCAGCAGGATCAGTCGCCGGGTGCCCGCCCACATGGCGCGGCGCTGCTCGGCCTTGGTGGGCAGCAGCGCGACGGCGACGGTGTCACCTTCGTCGACCAGCGCCGGGTAGGCGGTGACCAGATGGCCGTCCTGCTCCTGCTGGTAAATCGGTGGCAGCGTCCCGATATCCCAGGTGCGCAGGCCACGGCGTGGCAGACCACCACCCGCGGCCGACAGGGTGGCCCGCAACCGCGGCTGCACCTGCTGGGTCAGCGCGGCGAGGTCCTTGCCTTGAGCCAGGGTCGCCTCACCGTCATACACCCGGAAGGTGATCCGCAGGTGGTCCGGCACCTGGTCGAGCCGCCAGTCCTCCCGGCGCACCGGCACGCCCGCTTGGGCCAGCTCGCGCTCCAGGGCGTCCAGCAGCGGTTCATCGTAGGGCGTCATCCGGGCCAGCAGGGCCTTGACGTGGTCGGGTATCGGTACCAGCTGCCGGCGCAGCGGCTTGGGCAGTGACTTGAGCAGCGCGATAAGGAGTTCCTCCCGCAGCCCGGGGACCTGCCAGGTGAAGGGCGCGGCGGTGAGCTGGTTGAGCACCGGCAGCGGTACGTGCACGGTCACGCCGTCCGCGTCGGCGCCCGGCTCGAACTGGTAGGACAGCTCCAGCGTGCCGTGGCGCCACGAGTCGGGGAAGTCCGCCTCACTGACGCCCTGCCCGGTGACCAGCATCGAGAGCTCGAAGTTGAGCAGCTCCGGCTGGGTCACGCTGGCCGTGCGCCACCAGCTGTCGAAATGCGCGCCGGAGACGATCTCGGCGGGGATGCGCTGGTCGTAGAAGTCGAGCAGCGTCTCGTCCTCGACCAGGATGTCGCGCCGGCGGGCCCGCTGCTCCAGCTCCTCGACGTCGTCGAGCAGGGCCCGGTTGGCGTGGAAAAAGGCGTGCCGGGTCTCCCAGTCACCCTCCACCAGAGCATGCCGGAGGAACAGCTCGCGGGCCAGCTCAGGGTCGATCCGCCCGTAGTCGATTTTGCGGGAGGCCACGATCGGGATGCCGTAGAGCGTGACCTTCTCGTACGCCACCACAGCGGCGCGCTTGCGTTCCCAGTGCGGCTCGCTGTAGCCGCGCTTGACCAGGTGCCCAGCCAGCGGTTCCACCCACTGCGGCTCGATCCGCGCGGCGATCCGGCCCCACAATCGGGAGGTCTCCACCAGCTCGGCGGCCATCACCCAGCGCGGCGGCTTGCGGAACAGCGACGACCCGGGGAAGACGGCGAATCGGGCACCGCGGGCGCCGAGGTAGTCGCGGGTCTCGGGGTCGAACAGCCCGATCTGCGAGAGCAGCCCGGCCAGCAGCGACACGTGCACCTGCTGGGGTGCGGCAGGCTCAGTGTTTGCCGTCATCCCGAGATCGCGAGTGATCCGGCGGAGCTGCCCGTACAGGTCCTGCCACTGCCGCACCCGCAGGTAGTGCAGGAACTCCGCCTTGCACAGCTTGCGGAACTGGGTGGAGGACAGCGCCCGCTGCCGCTCCTCGAGGTGGCGCCAGAGGGTGAGGATGCTGAGGAAGTCGGAGTCTTTATTGGCGAATCGGGCGTGCTGGGCGTCGGCGGCCGCCTCGGCGTCGGTCGGGCGCTCCCTCGGGTCTTGGATGGACAACGCCGCCACGATCACCAGGACCTCATCCAGGCACCCGTTGTGGTGGGCCTCCACCACCATCCGGGCCAGCCGGGGGTCCAGCGGCAGCCGCGCGAGGGTGCGCCCCACCGGGGTGAGCTCCATCGTGGACATCTCCAGCGCGCCCAGCTCCCGCAGCAGGTGGATGCCGTCAGAAATCTGCCGGTTCTCCGGTGGGTCGATGAACCCGAACGCGGCGACCTCGCCCAGATTCAGCGCCGCCATCCGCAGGATCACCGACGCGAGGTGGGTGCGCACGATCTCCGGCTCGGTGAACTCCGGTCGTGACTGGTAGTCCTGCTCTGAGTACAGCCGGATGCAGATGCCATCCGAGGTGCGCCCGCAGCGCCCGGCGCGCTGGGTCGCCGAAGCTTGCGAGATGGGTTCGATCGGCAGCCGCTGCACCTTGAGCCGGCGGCTGTAGCGGGAGATCCGGGCGGTGCCCGGGTCGATCACATATCGGATGCCCGGCACGGTCAGCGACGTCTCCGCGACATTGGTGGCCAGCACGATCCGGCGCGCGCGGTGCGGCTGGAAGACCCGGTGCTGCTCGGCCGCCGACAGCCGCGCGTACAGCGGCACGACCTCGGTATCCGGTAGCTCGAGCGCGTGCAAGGCGTCCCGGGTGTCGCGGATTTCCCGCTCACCGGAGGTGAAAACCAGAATGTCACCAGGACCCGCACCGCGCAGTTCCGCCACCGCGTCGCAGATCGCCTGGGTCTGGTCACGGTCGTCGGCGTGGTCCACCCCATAGGGTCGGTAGCGGATCTCCACCGGGAAGGTGCGGCCGGAGACCTCGATCACCGGTGCGCCGTCGAAGTGCCGGGAGAACCGCCGAGGGTCGATGGTGGCCGAGGTGATGATCACTTTCAGGTCCGGGCGGCGGGGCAGCAGCCGTGTGAGATAGCCCAGCAGGAAATCGATGTTCAGCGAGCGTTCGTGCGCCTCGTCGATGATCAGCGTGTCGTACTGCCGCAGCAACGGGTCGGACTGGATCTCGGCCAGCAGGATGCCGTCGGTCATCAGCTTGACCAGGGTGGCATCGCACGACGTGTCGGTGAACCGCACCTTCCAGCCGACCGCGCCACCAAGGGGAACGTCCAGCTCCTCGGCGATGCGCTCGGCCACCGTGCGCGCCGCGATCCGGCGCGGCTGCGTGTGCCCGATGGTGCCCTGGATCCCGCGGCCCAGCTCCAGGCAGATCTTGGGGAGCTGGGTGGTCTTCCCGGACCCGGTCTCCCCGGCGACGACCACCACCTGGTGGTCCCGGATCGCCGCGGCGATCTCGTCGGTGTGCCCGCTGATCGGCAACGCTGGTGGATAGCTGATCCGCGGTACGGCGGCCTGCCGGTGGGCGAGCCGGTCAGCCAGCGATTCGCGCACGAGCAGCGATCTCCTTATCGCGCGGGAATGGAGCTGGCCGGGCACCGGGACCCCGAGCCGGCCCCATCGCACACCCTAGAGCAGTAGTTACTCGCGGGTCACAAGTCTATACAGTGGTTGCGGTCGGTGCACCGCACCGCGCGGTACCTGCCCCCGAAGGTCGCGGTCCGGTTGTCTCGGACGCCGGTGGGGCGCACGCTCATACACGACATCCCCGTGACCATCGCCTGGGGGTCCCGGGACGTGCTGATGAACGACAATCCCGAGCTGGTGGCCCACGTCCTGCGCACCGGCAGCGACGATTAGATTGTTTTCGGGGATGCTTCGTCACCGCATTGTCAATACCCTCCCGAAGGCCTGTCGGCGCTGGTGATAGCATGCACCGCGATTCTGTTCCGTGGAGGAGAGGTGCGGTACGACATGGCGCAACGCATGGTTCGCTTCTCAGACTTGACCAATACGATCATCGAAGATGACGCTGTGGTGCGCATCGTCGTTGAGCAGCACCCGGCTCTCGGCGATGGCCCGGTGGAGATCGAGGCCGCCGAGGACGAGGTTGATCCTATCCGAAAGGGTGCGCTGAGCGTCGTCAGCCTCAAGCTTTACCATGGCGATGGGTCAGAGCCGGAAGCTGTCACGATGGAGATCGAAACGTTCAACAAGCTTGCCGGCGACAGGGATATGGTGGACATTATCCGGCGCGCGGAACCGGCGTATCCACCCCGCAAGCAAGCCAGGCCAGCCTCAGGGTCGGCAACAGAGAAGCTGGATTACTCGATTCTGGAGCGTGCGGGCAGGCCGCATCGAGGTAAGATTACGGAAGCTGAGAAGGAGACCGTGCGCGATAACCTGCCCGCTATCAACGAACGGCTGAAGCACGATGGCGTCCGCACCATTGACCTGGACAACGCGGAGCATGTGGCGCGATACGGCCTGGAAGCTCTGGCTGCTAGGGAAAAAGATGCTTGAGCCGCTCAGCGACACGGGTGGGTGTGAACTCCACAATGGTGTACTCAGCGAGGTTGCGCCGCTGGAACGGGTCTCAGGCAAGCCGGCGCTCGAGGTCCGCCCTCGGGAGGTCCGAGGTCAGGATGACGCCGCCAATTCGGGGAACTTGGCGGCCCGAGACGAGGAATACGCCCTCCGCGTACTGCTGGTCGAGCCACGCTGAGTGGTCCTGAAGCGCGTCGTCGCGAAACCGTCATGCTTCCGCGCTGGGTCGTATTCGGGTCTGACTATGGCGGGGCGGGTGTGGGTGATCGGTCGGTAGGGTGCGCGGCGCTGGGTGAACGATCGAGCGCCCGGGGTCGTGGGGGAGGGTGGCATGGTGCTGGATCCCAGTGCGGTGATTGCGGTTCTTGTCTCGCCGCGGTGTTGTGCCGCTGTGGCGGCGGGCGAGGTGGGGACGGTGGTCCGCCTGCTCCGCGAGGCCCACGGCTGGACCCAGCAGGACCTGGCCGACCGGTCGGGTTACTCGCAGGCCACGATCTCCCGGGTGGAGCGCGGAGTGAGCCGTGCTGCGCGGGACACGGCGGTCCTGGCTGATCTTGCCGGTGCGCTCGGCGTGCCGCCCACTGTCCTGGGCGTTGCCAGTGCCCCGGGCCAGCGGCCTATCCTGGGTGGTGTGGATCGCCGGGAGGTCGTTGGCGGGGCCGTGGGTCTGGCTGTGATGGTGCTGTTGCCGCAGAGCGTCGTCACCCCGGGGCGGGTCGACGCCGCCGACGTGGCCCAGTGCTGGTCGGCGTTGCGCCGCCTCGAAGAGTTAGATGAACATCAGGGAGGCACCGTCGTCTGTCAGGTGGCCGAGGGGATGGCGCGGCAGCTTCAGGATGTCCTTCACCGGGGTAGCTACCTGCCCTCGGTCGAGCGTGACTTGCAAGGAGTCACAGCCGCCGCCATGGACCAGGCGGGGTGGCTTTCCTATGACGCGGGGTGGCCGGACAGGGCACGCCGGTGGTGGCTTGAGACGTGCCATTTCACTGATGTGAACGAGGTGCCCGACGTCCACGTGTCCGCGCTGGCCGCGATGGCGCTGCAAGCCAGCAAGGCCGGTAGCGGCCGGGAGGTGGTCGACCTGATTCAGGCCGCCAAGAAGATAGCGAGCCACGGTCAAGTGAATTCCCCGCTGCTGCTGTCCCTGCTGGCGGCGCGGGAAGCCATCGGGCACGCCCAGGCGGGTGATCGCAGCGCCGCTGTCTCCGCTCTCGGCCAGGCCCACCAGTGGCTCGACCGAGGGCGGCGTGGGGATGAGCCGTTCTGGCTGTATTTCTGGGACGCGGCCGATCTCGCCTGGCACGAGATGCGGGTCGCATTAGTCACCGGGCAGGGCAAGTCCGCCGAGATAGCCGCCCGCGCAGCTCTCGCCAGTGTCGACGCGGTGGCTTTTCCCCGCAACCGCACTTTCTATGCCGCTGAATTAGGCTCGGTCTTGGTTCAGCGTGGCCAGCTCGATGAGGCCATCAGCGTCACGAGTGAGGCCATTCACGGAGTGTACGCGGTCCAGGATTCCGGTCTGGTTGTCGCCAGCGTGCACCGCACTGTTGACTTGCTGGGACAGCAGAAGTACCCCCGGGCGACCACCTTCGCGGCGACCGCCCGCCGACTGCTCCCCGCGACGTGACGCGAGCGGTCGGTGTGGTGGGGGTCAGGAGCCGTCCGGGGTGTCCAGGACGCGCACGGCGTGCGGTGGCAGGGCGATCACCTGGCTCTCGAGGTCGAAGCGGACATAGACCTGGTGGATGCCCCGGCCGATGACCTGCCCTTTCTTGTGCAGCTGGGAGGGCAGTGCGCCGTGGGCTTGGTCCACCGTGATCTGTTCGACCCGGCTCTGGAACTGGATGAGGGTGCCCTCGGCGTCGTGCAGGGGGATATCGGCCAGCGGTGGAGTGGGCATGCTGAGTGTCACCTCGGGGTTGAGTGGGGTGGGTGGCCGG
>JBOHFY010000003.1:0-6378 GCA_050699895.1 Pseudonocardiaceae bacterium | reverse complement strand
GCGCGGACTCGCCCGAGCGCTGCCCGGCGTTCGCCGGCCGCTGCCTCGCCCGCGCCCACTCGGGACGGACAGCCGTATCGGGCGCCTGCGGGCGGCTCTCCGGGCATCGTGGCGAGCCTGGGCGCGCCAGCTGCGCACGGTCCGGCTGACCCCGGCCGCGGGCCTCGCGACTTTCGCCCTGATGATGGTGTCCTGGGTGGCTGACGTCGCCGTGCTGGCGCTGGCCTTCGCGGCATTGAGCACCACGCCGCCGTGGACCGGGTTGCTGCTGGCCTACTGCGCCGGACAGATCGCGGCGAGTCTGCCGGTGACTCCCGGGGGGATCGGGGTCGTCGAGGGCAGTATCACCGTGGCACTGGTCGCCTTCGGTGGCGCCGAGACCGTCACGCTGGCTGCGGTGCTGCTCTACCGGCTGATCGCCTACTGGGGGTGCATCCCCGCCGGGGGGTTGGCGTGGCTGGCGCTGCGAGCGGCCTCCCGCGCCCCCGCTCGGCTGGCCGCCGGCACCCGTCCGACCTCGGTGGCCACCGAGGTCGCTGAAGCGGAGCCAACATCATGACTACCCGCTCGTGGCGCCGCGCCACCCTGGTGGCCGGGGTCGTGTTCGTCCTCGCGGCGGCCTGTTCGGGGCCGGGCAGCGGGGCCTCGGTCACCGGCAAGGTCGCCGGGTGCGCGGCGGTGCTGCCGTTAGCCAACGACATCGTCCACGACGAGGGCAGGCTGACCCTGGTCCGGCGGATCAGCAAGAGTGAGGCCGACGCGCTGAGTCGAAAGCTGGGCGCGACTCCACCAGCACCGCCGCAGCCGCACGGGGGGGCACCGGGACTGCACCGCCCCGTCCAGGTCGGGTGGCCGAAGGCATGCCTGGTTGTCTACCGCGGTGACTACCCGCGGGGAGCGATCGCTGGAGCCAGCCCACCAGCGGTTGCTGGTCAGTACACCCTGATGGTGCTCCGGGTCCGACACCCGTCAGTGAACCGAATCCTGGTCACCGACCGCCTCCCGGCCCCCCTGGGGCCCTAGCCCCGGTCAGTCTTTAGTCTTTGGGCCGGCGGTCGACGAAGAAGCGCACCTGTTCCTCGCCGAGGGGTTCGACGTCGAGCTGTTGTTCGTGGAGGTCGTAAACCACGTTGGACGCCAGAAACACCTTGGCGCCGTCGTGGGTCTCCAGTACGGTGTCGTCGTCGGCCGGATGCGCCGCGATGGACAGCCCTAACCCCTCTGACCGCGTGGTTTGGCTCTGCGGCGCGATCCGCAGGCCAGCGCCCTCCGGCATCTGGTTTTTGGTCACGAGTGAGTTGATGGCGCGAGCCGCTGCCTCGGTCACTGTCAGCATGCCGCTACCGTAAGGGCCATTCCCCCGAACGCGTAACCGGGAAGCCGTTGCGGGGCCACCCCCAGCGTTCAGCGCTCGTCGGGGGCCTCTTCAGGGGGCAGCGCCTCGACGGTGTGTTCTCGCACCGGGCGCAGCTCGAACTCACCAAACTGGCCGCGACGCACGGCCACGGCACTCATCGGCAGGGGTCGGTTCTGCCGATGGCGGGGAGTGAGGGTCATTCCGGCCCGACCTTGGCGGTCGGAGACGGGCGTGCGCATGTGGTCCTTCTTTGTTCTGGTTGCACGGGCGGCCCTCAGTCGAGACGCCGAGCGCGCAACGTGGATGCCCAGCGGAGTGGACCCGCATACTGAGCGCCCCCCGCTGATCGATGGAAGCAACCTGTTATTCCACACGAGCGGCAAGGACCGTGCAGCAGCCCCCGGGCCCTTGTCCGCAGTGTGAGGGTACTCCCCGTTGACAACACGAGTATACCTGCTATCGGATGGTGCCCACTGTGGGATGCTGCTGGTGTCTGCAGCTGGCCGTTAGCCGGGCCAGACTCGATCAACGCGAGGAAGGCTTCGGATGGATCTCGATCTTGTTCAGGGCTTCAGGTAGACGGGGCAATGAGCACCCCCCGAGCCGGAGAAAAGCAGCCCGGCGCGACGGTGACTCGTCGCGCCCCGCATGGGACCAGGATGCTTTCCTGGGCGGGTGTGGACTGCCTGCGGTTAGAGGCGGCTCGGGTCGTTCTCGGCGAGTGCGGCCTGCGGGCCACCGGGTCATTGGTCAACGCTCCACAGGAGGGCGTGGGAGCTTACTCCGCGTCCTACTCGTTAGCCACCGACGAGGCTTGTGTGACCCAGCGGCTCACCGTCCGTACCGCCGCGGCCACGGGCGAGCAACACGTCACCCTTACTCGCTCAGAGGAGGGCATCTGGCTGGTAGACCACGGCCAGGGCGCGGCGCGTACCCACTTCGGCGGTGCGCTGGACGTCGACCTGGCGTTCAGCCCACTGTTCAACGCGCTGCCGATTCGCCGGCTGGGCCTGCACCGTGAGGCGGCCGGACACGACCTGCCGGTGGTGTTTGTCGCGTTGCCCAGCTTGGAGGTGTGCCGGGTCTCCCAGACCTACCGCACCGTGTCGTTGGGCGAGCCCACCGTGGTCAGCACCGGTAGCGAGTCGTGGGAGGCGGAGCTCACCGTGGACACCGACGGCCTGGTGCTGGAGTACCCCGGACTGGCCCGCCGGGTGTGACAACCCGGGCACCGGCGGCGAGTACCGCCTGCTCGCCGCCTCGCACCGCGGCCACCTGGATTCCGATGGGCAGCCCGGCCACCCCCGGTGCGGGCACGGACACCGCCGGCCAACCCAGCAGGCTGAACGGCAGCGTGAGGGACAGCAACGCGGGTACTACCTCGACCCGAGTGCCGTCCGCGGCGGCCACCTGCTGAGCACCGATCGGAGTGGCCCGCAACGGCGTGGTCGCCAGCAGCAGCACATCGATCCCCTCCGCGAGCATCCGGGCGGTCAGCTCGGCGGCCAGCCGGCGGCGGGTGCGCTGGGCGGTGACATAGTCGGCGGCGGTGTACGCGGCGGTGGCCCGCAGCCGCGCGGCGGTGGCCGGCTGGTAGTCCTCGGGGCGCTGGGCCAGCCAACGCCGGTGGGTGGTGTGGACCTCCACTCCGACAATCACCCGGTAGGTGGCGGCGAGTGCGTCGACACCGGGCAGGCGTACCGCACGCGGCACGGCACCGGCGGCGCTGAGCGCGTCGGCGGCGCGGTCCACCGCGGCGGCGATCTCCGGGTCGTGAACCCGCCAGTATGCCTCGGTAGGGCGCCCGACCACGATGCCCGCAACCGAGGCGGAGGGGTCGATCCAGCGCCCGGTCAGCGCGCCGAACGCCGAGCCGACCGTGCCGACGTCGATGCCGAGCAGCCCGATGTGGTCCAAGGTCTCCGACAGCGGGAAGGCCCCGGCGGTGGGGAGCGCGCCGAGCGCTGGTTTGAGCCCGACCACTCCGCACAGCGCGGCCGGGATGCGCGCCGAGCCGCCGGTGTCGGTGCCTACCGCCAGCGGCACCAGTCCCGCGGCCACCGCGGCCGCGGAGCCGCTGGAGGAGCCGCCGGTGATCCGCCGCTGATCGTGCGGGTTGCGGCACGGGCCACCGGCGGCGACGTCCCCAGTGGGGCCGTAGCCGAACTCGTGGGTGTGGGTCTTGGCGACCACCACCGCGCCGGCCGCGCGCAGCCGCGCCACCACGGCGGCGTCCTCGCGCGCTGGGGCGGCATCGGCCAGCACCGCGCTGCCGCACCGGGTGGGCACGCCGGCGACGTCGATCAGATCCTTCACCGCCACCGGCACCCCACTCAGCGGCCCCGTGCGCGGTGCGCTTTCCGCCACCGGCACCAGGCACACGATCGCGTTGTGCGGGTCGGCCGCCAAGGCCGCCCGGGAGTGATCGTGGTTTGTGTGCCGGCAACGACATCTTTTGTCGCCACAGGCACACAAACCGTGATCACTCACAGCTGGACATGGCAGCGGGCGCCGTGCAGGGCTACCAACCGGGCACCCTGCCGGCCGAGCTCGCGTAGCTGCTCGAGTGAAGCGGGAGTGGTGAGATCGACGTACACGGTGTCCCCGGGTCGGCCCTCGCGTACTCCGTCGAAGGACTGGCGGGCCAGGTGACCGGCCCGGATGGTGGCCTGCAGCGCGCCGGTGGACGCCAGCGAGCCCCGCGCCGCGCCCAGCCGGCCCAGGGCATCGTCCACCGCCTCTAACAGGGCGTCGCGGTTGCCCTCGCACATCGCCCGGACCAGCTCGGGCCGGGAGGCGGCCACCCGGGTGCCGTCGGTGAACGACCCCGCGCCCAGCGCCATCGCCAGCGGCCCGCCACCGGCGCCCACCGAGGCGAGCACCGCGGCCAGCACATGCGGCAGGTGGGATACCCGGGCCACCGCGGCGTCGTGGTCCTGCGCGCCGGCCGGCACCACGTGCGCCCCGCAGTCCAGCGCCAGCTGGGCGACCTGCGCCCACACCACCGGGTCGGCGCCGTCGTCGCTACTCACCACCCAGGGCGCCCCGGTGAACCGCGTCGCCGACCCGGCCGCCCAGCCCGAGCCGGACGCCCCCGCCATCGGGTGCCCGCCGACGTAGCGGGCCGACGGGGTGCACCGCGCCACCGCCGCCGCGACGGGTTGCTTCACGCCCACCACGTCGGTGAGGCGGCAGCGCGGGGCGTGCCGGGCCACCACCGCCAGCACGTCGACCACCGCGGGCAGCGGCACCGCGAGCACCACCAGCGCGTCGGTGTCCTCGACGTCGGCTAGCACGTCTTCGACCGAGGATGTGACGTCGAAGCCGGCCTCCTGGGCCGCGGTGACGTCGGCACCCGGCGTCGCGGCACCCCGGACCTTCCACCCGGCGTTCTGCGCGCCGCGCAGCAGCGATCCGCCGATCAGGCCCAGCCCGATGACACACAGGGTACGCTCACTCACGAGGTCTGGTGTGCTCACAACCCCTTATTCTCACATGTCATCGCAGTGTCGTGGAGGATCGTGCTTCCTTATGGAGCCAGACGGCGCATACTTGTGCCATGTCGGTCACCGGCTTCGCTATCGCTGTTGTTCGCGAGGACGGGCGCTGGCAGTGCGCCACACTGGACGCTGCGGCCCTGAAAGACCTCGACGCGGCTATCACTGAGCTGCGCGGGCAGCGCTCCACGGGCGCTGTGTTCGGCCTGCTCGACGTCGACGACGAGTTCTTCGTCGTGGTGCGGCCGGTACCAGGCGGGGTGTCGTTGCTGCTGTCTGACGCCGTCGCGGCGCTGGACTACGACGTCGCCGCCGATGTGCTCGACCTGCTGCGGGTCGAGGTCCCCGAAGAGGATGCTGCCGACGCCGACGACGTCTGGCCGGAAGGCGACCTCGGCCTGCTCGCCGACCTGGGGCTGCCGGCGGAGGAGATGCAGGTGATCATCGATGAGGTGGACCTGTACCCGGATGAGCAGCTCGACATGATCGCCCAGCGCTGCGGGTTCGCCGAGCAGCTGTCCGCGTTGCTGGCCAAGCAGCCGGGATGACGGCGCCGACCAGTGCCGACCTGGCGCTGGTGCGGCGCGCGATCGAGGTGGCTGGCTGCGCGGCGGCCACCGGCGATGTCCCGATCGGGGCCGTGCTGGTGGACGCGGTCGGCGTTGAGCTGGCGGCCGCCTGCAATGCCCGGGAGGCCACCGGGGACCCGACCGCGCACGCCGAGCTGCTGGCCCTGCGGGCTGGGGCGGCCCGGTTGCGCGCTGGTGGGTGCGGCACTGGCTGGCGGCTGACCGGTTGCACCCTGGCCGTCACCGTGGAGCCGTGCACGATGTGCGCGGGTGCGCTCGTGGCGGCCCGGGTGGACCGTCTGGTGTTCGGCGCCTGGGAGCCCAAGACCGGTGCGGTCGGCTCACTGTGGGACGTCGTCCGGGATCGCCGGTTGCTGCACCGCCCGCAGGTGCTCGGGGGTGTGCTTGAGGCTGAGTGTGCGGCGCTGGTGACCGGGTTCATGCGCCTTCGGCGCGTGTGAGTGGATCCGGTATCGTGTCCGGCGGTAGCGTGTCCGAGCGGCCGAAGGAGCGCGCCTCGAAAGCGCGTGAGGGCTCACGCCCTCCGTGGGTTCAAATCCCACCGCTACCGCCACTGAGCAGCACAAACGCCCGTCCTTCTCTGCGAAGCGGTTGGTGTTCTGCTGTCAGGGTCTCGGTTTGCCTCCTGCGCGGGCACGTGAGACGCCTGCCTTGCCGTTGTCCTCGTCCGTTCCTCATAGGCAGGCCCCGGAATCAGTGCTCGGAGATCGGCTCCGAAGGGTCGAACTAGCCGTCGGGGCTGGCTCGCACGTCTGGTTGAAGGGGGTTGCGACAGGCCGGTGCTTGCGGGGGCCGGTTAGTGCGCGATGAACAAAGGCGAGCAGCGCAGGTCCGCTGAGCGCGCTTGGCAGGCGTTGTCGGGAGTCAGCCGGAAGGGTGGCGCCCCCGCCACGTCGCCACCGCCACCCCCGTCGCCGCCACCCCCGTCGCCGCC
>JBOHFY010000002.1:0-6667 GCA_050699895.1 Pseudonocardiaceae bacterium | reverse complement strand
GGCTGAGCCGACGATCACGGCGTCGGCGAACGACGCTACCTGGGCGGCCTGCGCGCCGTCGCGCACCCCGAGGCCGACGCCTATCGGCAGTCCTGGTGCGTGCTTCCGCGCCCGAGCGACCAGCTTCCCAGCGGCGCTGCTCACCGTGTCCCGGGCACCGGTGACGCCCATGACGGAGCTGGCGTAGAGGAAGCCGCGGGTCGCCGCAGCGGTCGTGGCCAGGCGCTGGTCGGTGGACGAGGGGGCCACCAGGAAGATCCGGTCCAGATCGTGCGCCTGCGCGGCGGCCAGCCAGTCCTGTGCCTCGTCGGGAATCAGGTCGGGGGTGATGACGCCGAGCCCCCCGGCCGCAGCGAGATCCCGGGCGAAGGCGTCCACGCCGTAGTGGTGCACGGGGTTCCAGTAGGTCATCACCACCGCCCGCCCACCACTGGAAGCGATCGACTCCACCACCGAGAGCACATCGCGCAGCCGAACCCCGCCGCGCAGGGCGGCGTCCGCGGCGGCCTGGACGGTCGGCCCGTCCAGCACCGGGTCGGAGTAGGGCACCCCGACCTCGACCAGGTCGCAGCCACTGTCCAACATGGCGTGCAGCAGTGCCCGCGAACCGTCCACCGTCGGGTATCCGGCGGGCAGGTAGCCGATCAGCGCGGCCCGGTGCTGCGCACCGCAGGCCTCGAACAGCGGCGCGAGCCGGGCGGTCACGGCTGTCCCTCCAGCAGGTTGAACCAGGTCACTGCGGTGTCCACGTCCTTGTCACCCCGGCCGGACAGGTTCACCAACAACAAGGACCCCTCAGCGAGTTCCGCGCCCAACGTCAGGGCACCGGCCACCGCGTGCGCTGACTCGATCGCCGGGATGATCCCCTCGGTGCGGGACAGCAGCCCGAAGGCGTCCATCGCCTGCGCATCGGTGATCGGCCGGTACTCGGCGCGGCCGGTATCCTTGAGCCAGGAATGCTCGGGCCCCACCCCGGGGTAGTCCAGGCCGGCCGAGATCGAGTGTGTCTCGATGGTCTGCCCATCGGAGTCCTGCAGCAGGTAAGACAGCGCCCCGTGCAGCATCCCGGGTTCGCCGGCGAACAACGGCGCGGCGTGGCGGCCGGTGTCCACCCCGTCGCCGGCGGCCTCGAAGCCGACCAGGCGCACTTCCAGGTCGTCAAGGAACGGGTGGAAGATGCCGATCGCGTTGGAGCCGCCCCCGACGCACGCGGCCACCGCATCGGGCAACCGGCCGTAGCGGGCCAGCATCTGCTCGCGGGCCTCCAAGCCGATGACGCGTTGAAAGTCGCGCACCATCACCGGGAACGGGTGTGGTCCGGCGACGGTGCCGAGAATATAGTGCGTGGTGTCGACATTGGTCACCCAGTCCCGCAGTGCCTCGTTGATGGAGTCCTTGAGAGTGCGGGATCCGGTCGTCACCGGGATCACCTCGGCACCGAGCAACCGCATCCGGGCGACGTTGAGCGCTTGGCGCTGGGTGTCCACCTCGCCCATGTAGACCACGCACTCCAGCCCGAGCAGCGCGCACGCGGTCGCGGTGGCGACGCCGTGCTGGCCGGCCCCGGTTTCCGCGATCACCCGGGGTTTGCCCATCCGCTCGGTGAGCAACGCCTGACCCAGCACATTGTTGATCTTGTGGGATCCGGTGTGGTTGAGGTCCTCGCGCTTGAGCAGGATCCGCGCCCCGCCGGCGTGCTCAGACAGCCTGGGCGCCTCGGTGAGCGGCGAGGGCCGGCCGGCGTAGTCGGCGAGCAGGCCGTTCAACCGGGCGGTGAACTCCGGGTCCGACCGGGCCTCGGTATGGGCGGCGGCGAGCTCATCCAGGGCCGCGATGAGCGCTTCAGGCACGAACCGGCCGCCATAGCTCCCGAAGTACCCGCGGGAATCAGGCTGCGTAACAGGCTGGATGCCGGCTATGTTGGTCACTGGGCCACTCACCGGGCCGGCTTGGGACACGATGGGTGCGACCCCGCGGTGACCAGCTGGGTGACTGCGGCCTTGGGGTCGCCGCTGGTCACCAACCCCTCACCGACGAGCACCGCGTCGGCGCCCGCACCGGCGTAGGCCAGCAGATCCGCTGGTCCGCGCACCCCGGACTCGGCGACCCGCAGCACGTCACCCGGCAGCCCCGGCGCGATCTTGCTGAAGACGTCGGGATTCACCTGCAAGGTGTGCAGATCGCGGGCGTTGACCCCGATCAGGGTCGCGCCGGCTTCCAACGCGCGGTCGGCTTCCTCGGCGGTGTGCACCTCGACCAGCGCGGCCATCCCCAGGGACTCGACCCGGTCGAGTAACGATTCCAGCACGTTCTGCTCCAGCGCGGCGACGATCAGCAGCACCACGTCCGCGCCGTGCACCCGTGCCTCATGCACCTGGTAAGGGCTGACGATGAAGTCCTTGCGCAGCAGCGGGAGATCCACCACGGCGCGCACCGCGTCCAGGTCGGCCAGCGAGCCGCCGAAGCGCCGGCCCTCGGTCAGCACACTGATCATGCGGGCTCCGGCGTCGGCGTAGTCGGTGGCGAGCGCGGCCGGATCGGGGATATCGGCCAGGACTCCCCGGGACGGGCTGCGGCGCTTCACCTCCGCGATGACGCCGATCCCCGGGCCCCGCAGCGCGGTCAGGGCATCCCGGGGAGCCGGCACCCGAATGGCGCGCCGCTTGATCTCAGTGAACCCGACAGCGGCTTCGCGATCAGCGAGGTCCGCTCTGACCCCTTCGAGGATCGCCTCCAAGACACTCAAAGCCTGTCCCCTTCCGCCCCTGCGCAGCCGGGTCTCGATGCTAGCTCCGACCTGCGCGGCGCCCCGTCACCGGGGGTATCCCGACGCGGTAGGGTCCTCACCGGAGTCCATCCGCTCCCAGAACCGCCCGTCCGGGGGCGCGTCCCCGCAGGATCGGGCTGTCGGCGCCTGGTAACGGCGACCCAGCCTGGGCATCCGGTGCCCCCGCGCCCCCAGCGCGACACCCGCCGCGGCGAGCAGTAATGCCCCGCCCACGGCCAGCACCGGCCCCGCGAACAGCACCGCCGTCGCGAGCGGCACGGATCGGGCGGGCAGGTCAGCCGCGGACATCGCGACGCCGGGCAGCCATCGCCCGCCGGCCACCCGCGACACCGCCACGACCAGCGGCACCGCCGCGGCCAGCAGCACGGCACCGAGCAGCCATCGCGCCCACCCGGCGGTCGCCAGCGCCGCGGCCACCGCAGCGAGCGCCAGGGCCGCCAGCGGGCCCAGTACCGGCAGCACGGCGGATCCGTTGACCCGCACCTGGACGATCCCGCGCAGCGGCACCCGGACATCGAGCTGGGCCCACCCGAGCGTCGCGGCGCCGCCGAGCATCGCCGAGGCCACGATCAGCGCCGCGATGGTGGCCGCGAGCGCCCCGCGCGAGGGGGCACGCTCAGGCACGCGGCGACCCGACGGGCTCACCGGTGGCCAGCCGCAAGGTGCCCGCCGCGGCGATGGCGGCCAACACCGCGCCGGCCTTGTTCAGGCACTCAGCATCCTCGGCCACCGGGTCAGAGTCGGCGACGATGCCCCCGCCGGCCTGCACGTACGCTACCCCGTTGCGGATCATCGCGGTGCGGATGGCGATCGCGGTGTCGGCGTCCCCGGCGAAGTCGAGGTATCCGACCACTCCCCCGTACACCCCCCGTCGGGTGGGCTCGAGCTCCTCAATGAGCTCCATCGCCCTCGGCTTGGGCGCCCCAGACAGCGTCCCAGCGGGAAAGCACGCGGCCACCGCGTCGAACGCGGTATATCCCGGCGCCAACTCTCCGGTGACTGTGGACACCAGGTGCATGACGTGGCTGTAGCGCTCGACCCGGAAGAAGTCAGTGACGTGCACCGAGCCGGGCCGGCACACCCGGCCAACGTCGTTGCGGCCAAGGTCGACCAGCATGAGGTGCTCGGCGCGCTCCTTCTCATCGACTATCAGGTCCTTCTCCAGCCAGCAGTCCTCCTCCGGGTTGGCGCCGCGGCGGCGGGTGCCGGCGATCGGGTGCGTGGTGACCTTCCCGTCCCGCACCGTCACCAGAGCCTCGGGGCTGCAGCCGACGATGCTGAACTCCTCCAGCATGAGCAGGTACATATACGGGCTGGGGTTGGTGGTGCGCAGTACCCGGTAGATGTCCAGCGGGTCGGCGTCGGTGGTCATCTCGAAGCGCTGGGAGACCACCACCTGGAAAGCCTCGCCGGCGCGGATCGCCTCCTTGGCCGTCTCGACCGCGGCGTGGTGCTGCTCGGGGCTGCGGCGGCGCAGGAACTCTGGTGCCGGCCGGCTGAACACGGCCGCGCTGGCCGGCGCCGGCGTGCACAGCTTCGCGACCATCGCGTCCAACCGGGCCACCGCGTCGTCGTAGGCCTCATCAACGCGGCGCGGGGAATCGTCCCAGTTGATCGCGTTGGCGATCAGCGTGACGGTGCCCTCATGGTGGTCCAGCGCGGCGAGGTCGGTGGCCAGCAACATCACCAGCTCGGGCACCCGGAGGTCGT
This sequence comes from Pseudonocardiaceae bacterium, assembly GCA_050699895.1. Taxonomy (GTDB): domain Bacteria; phylum Actinomycetota; class Actinomycetes; order Mycobacteriales; family Pseudonocardiaceae. The sequence goes on along the minus strand of JBOHFY010000002.1, from coordinate 2,169 downwards.
CCACCGCCAGCTCGGGCAGCCGCTCCAGACGCCGGACCGCGTCGTAGCCGAGGTAGCCGACCATCCCGCCAGTCAGCGGGGGCAGGCCGGGCAGCGGCTCGGTGTGCAGCGCCGCGACGGTCTCCCGCAACGCCTCCAGCGGGGTGCCCGCCCACGGCTCCCGCACCCCAGGAAGCCCTACCGGCGGCGTCCCGCGCCAGACCGTGCGACCGCCGGACTCGGTGAGCGTGGCGGCGCTGCGCACCACCACGAACGACCAGCGCGACCAGGACGAACCGTTCTCCGCCGACTCGTAGAGGAAGGTTCCAGGCTGGCCTTGCGCGAGCTTGCGATACACCCCCAGCGGGGTCTCGCCATCGGCGAGCAACGTCCTGGTCACCGGGACCACCCGGCAATCAGCCGCCAGGGCGCGAAACCGCTCCCGGTTCGGCTGCGGCTGCCCACTGCTGGTATCGGAGATGCTGACCACAGTAACCATTGTGCCCGCCGTTGACTCCAGAATGTGTTCTGGCATACCTTTTCATCTACCGTTGAAAAGAGGAGTTGTGAATGATGACGGACGGGCGCGACAGCCGGGGCCGTTCCCGGGGGCGCCGTCCCGCCGGGGAGAGCACCCGGGCGGCCCTGCTCGACGCCGCCAGAGCGGAGTTCACCGAGCGCGGTTTCGATGGCGCCACCGTACGAGCGATCGCTCAGCGGGCTGACGTGGACCCCGCGATGGTCAACCACTGGTTCGGCGGCAAAGACGGCCTCTTCATCGCTGCCATGGAGATCCCGGTCGACCGGGAGAAGATTGTCCACAGCACCCTCGACGGGGATCCTGAGCGGTCCGCCGAGCGGATCTTGCGCACCTTCCTGTCCGCCTGGGACGCCGACGGCGGTGGGGCGCTGGCCGCTCTGATGCGCAGCGTGGCCAGTCACGAGCAAGCCGCCCGAATGATGCGCGAGCTCATCGTCCGGGTGGTCTTTGGTCGGGTCGTCTCCTCCGTGGCCCCCGACCAGCTCGAGCTACGCGCATCGCTGTGCGGTACCCAGATCGCGGGGCTCGCCATGATTCGCTACGTGATCCGCCTGGAGCCACTGGCCTCCGCCGACCACAACACCGTGGTCACGGCGATCGCCCCGAACCTACAGCGGTACTTGACTGGCGTCTTGTGAGTGGAGATGCGGGCTATCACTCGTATCGCCACTCACAAGCACCTGCTGAAAGCAGGTGCTTGTCCCCGTGTGGCAGGCCGGGCCGACTTGGTCGACGACGAGTAGCACGACGTCGCCGTCGCAGTCCAGCCGTACCTCGCGCACGTGCTGGGTGTGTCCGGAGGTCTCCCCCTTGACCCAGTAGGCCTGCCTGCCGCGGGACCAGTAGGTGGCCCGCCCGGTGCTCAGTGTGCGGTGCAGCGCCTCGTCATCCATCCAGGCCACCATCAGTACCTCGCCAGTACCGCGCCGCTGTACCACGGCGCACACCAGCCCATCGGCGTTGCGCTTCAGCTTCTCGGCGATCGCTGGGTCTAGTCCACTGCCCAGCCCGCTCACCGGACCGTCACCCCCGCGCGGCGCAGGCCGTCTTTGACCTCGCCGATCCGCAACTGGCCGAAGTGGAAGACGCTGGCGGCGAGCACCGCGTCAGCGCCGGCCGCTACCGCGGGCGGGAAATGCGCCACCTCGCCCGCGCCGCCACTGGCGATCACCGGAACCGTGACGACCGCTCGCACAGCGGAGATCATCTCCAGGTCGAAGCCCGTCTTGGTACCGTCGGCGTCCATCGAGTTGAGCAGGATCTCCCCCACGCCCAGCTCCTGCCCGCGAGCGGCCCAGGCCACCGCGTCGATCCCGGTGCCGCGCCGCCCACCGTGCGTGGTCACCTCAAAACCGGAGGGGGTTGGTGGCTCTCCAAGGGGCACCCGCCGGGCGTCCACCGAGAGCACGATGCATTGCGCGCCAAAGCGGTAGCTGGCCTCGCGCAGCAGCTCGGGGCGAGCCACCGCGGCGGTGTTGATACTCACCTTGTCCGCGCCGGCCCGCAGCAGGCGGTCCACATCGGACACCTCGCGGATCCCACCGCCGACGGTGAGTGGTATGAAGACGCATTCCGCCGTGCGGCGGACCACGTCATATGTCGTCTCCCGTCTCGACGAGGAGGCCGTGACATCCAGGAAAGTCAGCTCG
>JBOHFY010000001.1:0-5962 GCA_050699895.1 Pseudonocardiaceae bacterium | reverse complement strand
CCTGCGGCTCGATGCCCAGGTCACGGGCCAGCCAGAAGCGCACCCCCGGGTGCCGGGCCCGGGCCCGGGCCAGTGCCGAGGGACCGTCGTTCTTCAGGTGCCCGGCGGCGAGCAGCACCAGCGGCACGCTGACGATCTCGGTGGCGCCGTGGGCGACCAGCTCGTCAATGGCCTCATCAACGGTCGGCGAGGCCAGTTCGATGAAGCCGAACCCGGTCCGCAGCGCCGCCGCGGCGGCGCGGATCGTCTTGGCCAGTGCCCAGAACTCCGCCACCCCGTCGGCGTCCCGGCTGCCGTGCCCGACCACCAGCATCGCCCGGGTGGTTGTGCTGCCAGCGCTGGTCATCCCAGCACCGCCCCGATCGCGGCCAGCGCCGGCACGGCCAGCGCGGCGGTCCACTCCGCCCGAGACGCCGCGGCACCGGTCAGCGCGGTCGGCACCGTTCCGGTATAGCCGCGAGAAGCCATCGCCAGATACACCCGCTCGCCGCGTTCGAAGGAGCGGACGACCAACGCGCCGAGCCCGACCGTCACGTCGCGGACCTGCCAGAACCAGCGCGGGCTCCCGCCCCGGCAGACCGCGGCGGTGCGCATCCTGGCCAGCTCGGCGGCCAGTACCTCGGTGTAGCGCACCATGAACGCCGCGACCGCGGTGAACACCCGAGGCACCCGTAACCGCTCCAACCCGGTGATGATCTCCGGCAGCGGCGTGGTCGCGGCCAGCATGCCGGTGGCGAGCAGCCCGAACGTCGCCTTCAGCACGATGGTCGCCGCCGCGTGCAACCCGGGTACTGAAAGCCCAACCCCGAGCACCGTCAGCCGCGGTGGTCCGCTGAGAACCGGTAGCGCCAGCACGAACAGCAGGAACGGCACCTCCACCAGCAGCCGGCGACTCAGCGTCAGCGGTGGCAGCCGGGCCAGCGCGGCGAAGGTGGCCAGTAGCGGCAGATACCACAGGTAGGGCCAGTACGCGCCGGCCGGAGTGGCCGCCACGGTGAGCACGAACAGCACGGTGGCGGCCACCTTGCACTGCGGCGCCAGCCGGTGCACTGGGGTGTCAGCCGGCACGAGCAGGCCAAGGTGGGTGGCACTCATGACGCGGCCGCGGCAGCGGCGACGCCGTCAGGGATGTGCACAGCTCACCTCGCCCGTCGTGACGTCCAGGGCCGCCACGTCACCGATCACCAGGGTCAGCGGTGTGGGCAGCCGCGCGGACGGCGGGCGCGCCAGGGTGCCGCGGACGGTGCGCTGACGCTGGCGGGTGGCGGCGCTGATCGCGGCGACCGGGGTGTCGGGCGGCATCCCGCCCGCCCGCAGCGCGGCGAGCACCCGGTGCAGCACCGCTCGGCCGGTGAGCAGCACCACGGTGCCACCCAGGCGGGCCACGGCGTCCCAGTCCACCTCGTCGACGTCGTCGTTGCCGGCGACCACGGTGAGCGTCCGGGAGTGCCGCCGGACCATCACCGGGATCCCGGCCGCGGCCGGCGCGGCCACTGCGGCGGACACCCCGGGTACCACATCGACGTCCACCCCGGCGTGGGCCAGCGCTATCGCCTCCTCGCCGCCGCGGGACACCACGAACGGGTCACCGGCCTTGAGACGCACCACGCACGCTCCGCTCCGGCCGAGCTCGATGAGCAGCGCGTTGATGTCGTGCTGGGGCGGTGCTGGGGCGGCGCCCCGCTTGCCGACGCGGTGCAGGGTGGCCCTCGGCGCCAGCGCCAGGATGTCGGCCATCGAAGGGCGGTCATAGACGACATGCTCGGCTCCGGCCAGCAGCGCGGCACCACGACGGGTGATCAGCTGCGGATCACCGGGTCCAGCACCCACCAGATGAACGGTCACAATGCCGCCTCCACGGGACGAAGTGTGTCGGCGGTCACAATGCCGCCTCCACGGGACCAAGTGTGTCGGCGGTCATGACTGTGCACCGAGTGACCTGGCGGTCACCAACCAGGCGCCGAGCCGGCTGGTGCTCGCGGTGCCGACGATCACCACGGTGCTCATCCCGGCGCTGGCCGGGTCCAGCGTGGCCAGCGTGGCCAGCTCCACCCGCTCGCCGTCCCGTCCCGCGTCGGTGACTAGCCCGACCGGGGTATCCCCGGGCCGGTACTCGGCGAGCACCTCGCGGGCCCGGCCAAGCTGCCACGACCGCCCTCGTGAGCGCGGGTTATACAGCGCGAGCACCAGGTCGGCGGCGGCCACCGCGCGCAGCCGGGTCTCCACCGCTTCCCAGGGGGCGAGCAGATCGGACAGGGTCAGGCAGGCGAAGTCGCGAGCCAGCGGGGCTCCCAGCAGTGCGCCCGCTGCGGTGGCCGCCGTGATGCCGGGCACCACCCGTACCGACGGGCGCCGCGCCGGCGCCACCGCGGCGGCGGTGGTCAACGCCAATGCGGCCATCCCGTAGATCCCGGCGTCACCGGAGGACACCAGCGCCACGCGCGCCCCGTCGGCCGCCGCGCCTACCGCATCCTCGGCGCGTTGTTGCTCGGCGCCGATTCCGCTGGGCACCACGTTCTGGTGTGGGCCGGTGAGGTCGACGCAGGCCGCCAGGTAAGCGTGGTACCCAAGGACGACCTGCGCGTCCCGGACGGCATCCTCAGCGGCCCGGGTGCGATGCGCCGGAGCACCCGGGCCTAGTCCGACCACGGTGAGCAGGCCGGTCACAATGCCGCCTCCACGGGACACAGTGTGTCGGCTGTCACGGGTGCCTGCGCTTGGCGGTGGGGATGGGTCGTCCGGTGGTGGTACCCGGTAGCGACCGCCGACGGCAGCCGTGCGAGTAAGTGGGGTCATAAAGCCGGCTTCGGGTCCCTGTGCTGGACAGTGCAGGGCTGGCCAGTGCGGGTCCCACCAGGACCAGCGCGGCGGTGCGGATCCCGGAGGCGGTCAACGCATCGGCGAGGCCGTCCACCGTGGTGGTGATCACCGTCTCATCCGGCCAGCTGCCTTTCGCGACGACGACAGCGGGGGTCCGCGGTGGGTAGCCGGCCAGCAGTTCCGCGCGCAACGCGGCCGGCCGGGCCGCGGACAGGTAGATCGCCATCGTGGTGCCATGGCCCGCGAAGCCCGCGACGCTCTCCCTGGCTGGCATCGACGCCCCGGTCCGGCCGCCGCCGAGCCGAGTGAGCACGACGCTTTGCGCCACCCCCGGCGCGGTGAGCTCCACCCCGGCGGCTGCCGCGGCGGCGGCGAGCGAGCCGACCCCGGGCACGATCTCGAAGGCCCGGTCGTGTCGCGTGCACCAACTGATCTGCTCGGCCAGCGCGGAGTACAGCGACACGTCCCCGGAGTGCAGCCGCACAATCGCGGCGCCCGGGTGTGCCGTGTACACCGTGAGCACATCCTCCAGCGTCATGCCCGCCGAGTCGTGCCGCTCGACACCGTCGCGGCAGTGCTCCAACACCGCCGCGGGTACCAGCGACGACGCCCACACCACCACGTCAGCGGCGGCGAGCCGGTGCGCGCCACGCAAGGTGAGTAGATCCGGCGCACCGGGTCCAGCGCCCACGAACGAGATCAACCCAGGAGCCATCAACCCAGTGCCGGTCGCATCAGGTCATCCCTCTCCGGTGGCACCGGGTGGCCGGTCCTCATGGCTCAGCAGGGTAACGCGCTGACAGTCACCGCCGGGACAGGGTGAGACAGGCGATCCGGGCACCCGCTTTGCCTGCCTGGCCGGGACCCGTTGCGGTCCGCGTCGCTTCGTGCACCACGATCGACCCGGGTACCCGGTCGGTGAGGACGAAGGGCACCGTGGTGCGCGACGTGCCGGCGCCGGCGGCGTCAGTGTGCATGTCCAGCCAGATCTCGTTGCGCGGGTTGGCGAACTCGGGGTTGCTCGATGCCTCTTGGGGCGTCGCTGCGGGGTCCAGGCGATTCTGGAAGTGTGGCCCGGCCGCCTCGCCGGTGGCGCCACACGCCGTGGTGTGCGCGTGCACCGCGTAGCCCCGGTCGGGCAGCAACCCGGACGCCGTGAACTCCGCCGTAGTGGACCCCTCCGACGACGAGATGAGGGCGGCCGTGATGGTAGCCCCGACCGGCGCCAGGCCCGGGTTATAGGTAGTGGCCTTCGAGGTCGGGTTCGGCGTCGTGAGCGGGCCGCCGCCAAACAGCGAGACTATGGGTACCGGTCCTGGATTACCGGCGGCTGGCGTGGGCATGCTGAGCCCTCGGTGCGCGCAGCCACTCGGTGTGACGGCCAGGACCGCGCCGGCTGCGATGATTGTAAGCCGCCGCCACGACGGACGAGATGTGCCTTGCCGGGATAGTCCCCTCATAAGGGAACTATGGTTGGTCCGTATGCGCCCGGCGAGATGAGTTACTTATCGTCGGGGTCGCTTTCCATGGCGAGTACGAAGTTCCGCACGTAGCGCAGCGCTAAATCCTGGCGGTCGGTGGGGTGGGGTGCCCAGGCAAGCGCGTCCCCCGCGAGGTGCAGTAAATGATCTTCGCTGAGCCTGGAGACGATCAGTCGAGCGAGTTCATCGGTGTCGAGGTCAGGACGCAGGCGCCGGGCGAGCACATACTGGGTGGCCAGCTCATCATCGTGATCTTCAGGGCTCATTCGCGGTCTCCGTTCGGCCCGCCGCCTTCGGTGCCTGCACCATTGTGACGGCAAGCTGTCCCCGTGCGCAGGGACGGAAAGGGGATGACGTGACGCCGGCCCAGCATCCGATCGAGGTTGAGTCATATCGGATTCTCCGGTCCCAGGTGGACACCGCGAGTCTGCCGCCTGGTACCCGTGTGGTGACCGAGCGGGTGATTCACGCCAGCGCGGACCTCGAGTACGCCACCGACCTGGTCTGCGACGAGGACGCGCTGCGCGCGGGGCAGCGGGCGCTGGCTGGCGGAGCACCGTTGGTTGTCGATGTCCGGATGCTCGCCGCCGGCATCACCGCACGGCGGTGTGTGGTCGCGCTGGACCTGGCTCCGGGGCCGGTGCGGGGACTGACTCGCTGCGCGGCGGGTCTCCGGGCGGCCGCCGCCGCACACCCGGAGGGCGCGGTGTGGGCGGTGGGCAACGCGCCGACGGCACTGCGCGAACTGATCCGGCTGGCCGCGTCCGGCGTGTTGCGTCCGGCGCTGGTCATCGGATTACCGGTGGGTTTCGTCGACGCCGCGCAGGCCAAAGCGGCGCTCCGAGACTCGGGTTTGCCCGCACTGTCCAACCGCGGCGCCAAGGGCGGCACCGCGGTCGCCGCGGCGGCGGTCAACGCGCTGCTGTCCTGGAAGCCGGTCTCGTGAAGCCGTATCTGGTGGGGCTGGACCTGACCGGGCGCCGGGTCGTCGTGGTCGGCGCGGGCACGGTCGCCGGGCGGCGGCTGCCGCGACTGATCGCCGTAGGCGCCGACGTCCTGCTCATCGCCCCTGAGGCCACTCCGGCCGTCGAGGCGATGGCCACAGCGGGGGAACTGCGTTGGGAGGTCCGGGGGTACACCGACGGTGACCTCGAAAGCGCCTGGTACGCGCTGGCCTGCAGCTCCGAGCCCGCGGTCAATGCCGCAGTGGCCGAGGAGGCGCGGCGGCGGCGAGTGTTCTGCGTGCGGGCTGACGACGCGACCGGTGGCAGCGCCGTCACCGCGGCCACCGGGGAGCACGAGGGGTTGCTCATCGGTGTGCTTGCCGGGCGCCGCCCGCGCCGCTCCGCCGCCGTCCGGGACGCCCTGGTCGACGCGCTGCGCGCCGGGGTGGTGGACGACGCCCCGGACGCCGAAGAGCGCATCACGACTCCGGGGGTGGCGCTCGTCGGCGCGGGACCCGGCGACCCCGACCTGATCACCGTGCGCGGGCGGCGGTTGCTGGCCCGAGCCGATGTGGTGCTGGCCGACCGGCTCGCGCCTCGGGAGTTGCTGGACGAGCTCGGCGCGCACGTCACGGTGATCGACGCCGCGAAGGTGCCCTACGGCCGGGCGATGGCCCAGGAGCAGATCAACGCGCAGCTGATCGAGCACGCCCGGGC